>NZ_NPKW01000064.1:0-172339 GCF_002265885.1 Vibrio sp. 03_296 | reverse complement strand
AAACTGCTTTAGAGGTTTCACATAGCCTACTCAATATTGGCGGTACGTTTATCCATTGGGATTGGGTTACGCAATCGGATGAGGAAGGCTTAACGATGCAAAGAGCAGAAATGCTTTTAAAGCAGGCTGGCTTTGCAGACGTTTCCGTGACGCCCGCTTTCGAAATGCAGTTTGAAGGGGAGACACATTCTGTCTTTGTTGGTCAGGGGAAACGCTTAAGTTAGCCCACCAAGCTTCAAGACGCGACACCAAACTTAATATGCGAATGATGAAAGGCGAGCCAATAGTAGGGCTCGCCTTTTTCTGTTGCCGAGTTGGCGGCTTAATGCAAAGAAAAGCTTAGCGATAAGCTTGCGTAACGCGTTTGATTTCTTCTAGAGCCTCTGGGTTGGCGATCGCTCCGAGGTTTTTCACTTCTTCCCCATTCACCACTTGTTTTACCGCTAATTCGACCAACTTCCCTGAGCGCGTTTTGGGAATCTCCGAAATAGCAAAAATTTGGCTGGGAACGTGGCGTGGTGAACAGTGGTTTCTCAGCGTTGAACGGATTTGTTCTGCAATGCTATCGTTTAAGTCGAAGCCCGTCGCTGGTTTAACAAACAGCCAGATCTCTTCGCTACGGTTTTTCACTTTCCCCACGGCAATCGAATCGTCAATGCTGTTCAGTGCGTTCACTTGTTGATAGAGCTCCGCAGTGCCGATTCGAACGCCACCGGGGTTGAGTGTGGTGTCACTTCGCCCGTAAAAAACAAATCCACCATGATTTGTCATGATCACATCATCACCGTGATGCCACACATTGGGGTACTTGCTCCAGTATGATTGGTGATAACGCTCTCCATCATCGTGCCAAAAGCCCAACGGGTAGTTAGGCAGAGAGTTGGTACACACCAGTTCACCTCGTTGTTCAACGACTGGCTGTCCGGAGGTGTCGTAAACGGCGATAGAGACTCCTAAGCCTGCGTACTGTACTTCTCCACAGTAGACTGGCGAGATGGGATTACCCAGTACAAAACAGCCACAAATGTCTGTGCCACCAGAGATAGATGCAAGGTGAACATCGGACTTGATAGACGAATAGACAAAATCAAATTGCTCCGGATAGAGCACGGAACCCGTCGAACAGATCGTTTTTAATGTACTGAGATCATGGAATAGTGCTGGCTCGTAATGCGCATGTTGAATCGCTTCTAAGTATTTGGCTGAGGTGCCAAACAGTGTTACTTGGCAATCATCCACCATATCCCACAAAACCGATTGCTCTGGGTAAACGGGGCTACCGTCGTAGATCACCAGCGTTGCGCCACTGGCTAGTGTGGATACATGCCAGTTCCACATCATCCATCCACAGGTTGTGTAGTAAAAAACGCGATCATCAGGCTGAATATCGCAATGCAATTGATGTTCTTTTAGGTGATTGATAATGGTTCCGCCCACCGTGTGAATGATGCACTTTGGTTTGCCAGTGGTCCCGGAAGAGTAGAGGATAAACAAGGGCGAATTAAAAGGTACACGTTCGTAGATGATACCTTTGGCATCATAGTTTTCTATTATGGCAGCCCAAGTGGAGTAGTTGGTGTTGTAGTCCGTCTCGGGAGATTCCAAATACTCGATTTCACAAATATTGAGTAAGTCTGGTAGCTGTTCGGCGATTTTTCGGTTCTTTTCTGACATATCGAACGTTTTGCCATTGAACGAGTAACCATCGCAGCAAAACAGAATTTTTGGGTTCACTTGTCCTAATCGCTCGATAACGCTATCTGTACCAAAGTCGGGAGAAGTGGAGGTCCAAACCGCACCAAGACTGGTTGTTGCCAGCATAGCAATGACTGTTTCTGGCAAATAGGGAAGATAGCCAGCCACCACATCGCCTTTACCGACATCATTGCGAATTAACCATTGCTGCAAGATTGAAACTTGATCACACAGTTCTTGCCAAGAAAGACTGGATTCTTCATTCCGTTCATTCCGGAAGATAATGGATGGCTCTTGCGGTTTTTGGTAGGCGGAAGACAGTAAGTTTTCAGCGTAGTTGAGTTCTGCTTGAGGGAACCAAAGGTTGTCTCTTTGCGAAAAATAATTTCCCCATTTGGGCTTCCCTTCACCGACGATACAGTCGCCTTGGTAACCAATCACATCGCAGAAGGTCCAGATTTCCATCCAAAACTTTTTATTTTCGACAATCGACCACTGATGCAACTGTGCATAGTTTTCGATGGCTTCACCTTGCATGTTGATGTGTTCTATGAACTTTTTGAGGTTGCTGGTTGCAATTCTCTCTGGAGAAGGGGTCCAGATAGGGCTTGATGTTGGCATTGTTATTCTCATTGTTAACCATTCATTAACACAAATAAGTTTTATTCTATTTTGCTCAAAAGTCAAACAGTGAACGAGGATACATTTATTTGATATGTAAGGGTTTGAGATGGGTTTGTAAAGAAAATGTTACACCCTATTTTGCTGGCAAAAGCGTCAGTAGGATTGGAAGTGTTCAGTGCAAAAGATAGGCTTGTTGTAAATGGATTGTTAAATTGAGGTTGTGATGAGTCATTATCATTCAAAGCCCGTCGACTCCGAAGGATTCGTTGAGTGGACGGAAGAAGAAGATGCGATTTGGCAGGATCTGATCACCCGACAACTGAGCATGGTTCAGGGACGTGCCTGTTCTGCCTATATCGATGGATTAGCGCTACTCGATCTCCCAACCGATCGCGTTCCCCAGTTGCCGGAAATTAATCAAGTGCTTGCAGAGAGTACGGGTTGGAGTGTGGAGCCAGTCCCTGCTTTGATCAATTTCGACCGTTTTTTTAATCTGTTGGCTAACAAAAAGTTTCCAGTCGCGACGTTTTTACGAACCAGAGAAGAATTTGATTATTTGCAAGAGCCCGATTTTTTTCATGAAATCTTTGGTCACTGTGCGATGTTGACGAATCCTGATTTTGCCGCTTTTACGGAAACCTATGGCAAATTAGGCGAGCAGGCGACACCTAAGCAAAGAGCCTACCTCGCTCGTCTCTATTGGTTTACGGTCGAATTTGGTCTATTGAGAGAAGAGGGAGAGTTGAGGATTTATGGTGGCGGTGTTCTCTCATCTCCAGGTGAAACCGTGTATGCGCTGGAAGATGAACGCCCAGAACGAGCAAAGTTTGATATCCAAACGGTGCTTAGAACTCCCTATAGAATCGATATCATGCAACCCAAGTATTTTGTACTGGATGAAATTAACGCTCTTTTCAAATTGAGCAAAATTGATTTAATGAAAGAAGTCGAGTTTGCAATGAGTGCGGGCTTGCTTCCACCGCTGTTTGAACCAAAGGAAACTGTAGATGCTTGATGAGTTAAAATGCGAAGCTTGTAGTATCGACGCGATAGCGTTAACGACACAACAACAGCAAGAATTACTGCTAGAGTTGGAAGGGTGGCACCTGATGGAAAGAGAAGGTATTCCTCAACTTGAAAAAGTGTATAAATTTAAAAACTTTATGCAGGCTTGGCAGTTCAGTAATCAGGTTGCTGAGCTCGCTGAACAAGAGTTCCACCATCCTTCCATTTTACTTGAGTGGGGTAAAGTAACGGTGACATGGTGGAGCCATTCTATTAAAGGCTTACACAAGAATGATTTTATCTGCGCCGCGAAATGTGATCAGATCATTCGTTAACTGGTTGTTGATTTGAGGGTAACGTTTGTGTCCCAACCCTCACCAGCTTGATAGAGTATCCCTTCTCAGTAATCACAAGCGTGTGACTACTTTTCTCTATCAAGCTATTTTTTTTAGGGTAATCGTGCCAAACAATTGCTCTAACTCTTCCAAATTCATAGGCTTTGCAGTGAGGTAGCCTTGGATGTAATCACAATGGAATGTTTTGAGAATTTTTAACTGTTCAAGTGTTTCAACACCTTCTGCTACCACTGAAAGATCAATCGTATGAGCCATGTTGATGATCGCAAAACAGAGTTGGGCAGAACGGTGATGGACATCATCAACGTGCTTTACAAAACTGCGATCCATTTTGACTACGTCGATGGGGTATTGATTCAGCATCGCAAGTGATGAATAGCCCGTGCCGAAATCATCCAGTGAGATGGTAATGCCGAGTGCTTTGATCTTGTTCAGTACGTCGATTGTGGCTTTGCTATCGGATAATAAACTGGTTTCGGTGATCTCAATCCCTATCAACTCAGCGGGACAAGCAAAGCGCGCCAAATGGCTGTTAAGGCTGTATAAAACTTGTCCGTTGATAAACTGTTTCGCAGAAACGTTAATATTAAAACGTGGCAACTCTTGAGCGCAGTAACGCTCACTAAGCTGAGCGACGACATGGCAGGTACGTTCAATCACCCAGTCACCAATTTTGTTGATCAAACCTGCTTCTTCGGCAATCGGTACAAAGTCTGCGGGTGAAATCCAACCATTGTCTGGATGATACCAACGCAATAATACTTCAACGCTGATCAACTCTTCGCCATCATTGCTAAAAATGGGTTGGTATTTGAGGTGTAACTGTTCACGTTCAATCGCAAAAGAGAGCTCTTGCTCAAAAGTGAATCGTTTTGTGGCTTGAACAAACATATCGTTGTCGAAGAAAACCACTTTACTGTCTTCCGATTTTTTCGCTCGATACATTGCTGTATCGGCTTCACGCAAAATTTTTGCCAAGGTGTATGAGGAATCCGAAACCGTGGCAATTCCAACACTGACGCCGATTTGGCAAATTTTTTCTTCAATATTATAAGGTTCACAGATCAACTCTGCGTATCGGCGAGCAATGCGCGCGAGTGTTTCTTGGTTATGCAGGCCAGGTAAGCAGATGACAAACTCATCTCCGCCAAATCGATAACAGGAATCTTGTTTGCGGGCATTGAGAAGCAGCCGACTGGCGACTTGCTTTAAGACCAAATCCCCAATCAAATGTCCCATGGAATCATTGATGACTTTGAAGCGATCCAAATCAATAAAGAGAACGGAAAAGGCCTCGTCAGGGTCTTTGGCCAATTTTTCAAGCTTCTTGTTGATATAAGTATTGAGCGCATGTCGATTGTAAAGGCGGGTTAGGTTGTCTTCCACCGCTTGCTTTGCCAATGTACGGTTTTTTTCTTTAGCTAATCGTTTTGAAATCACCGTCCATTGTTGGTAGCGGTGGAGCCATAAACTAACCACAAGAGTCAGTAGAGTAACCAGAATAAAGGCACTGCCACCATAAAGTATGGGAGGTGATATAAGGTGCTGGGTGAGCTCTACTCGTTCCCATTCCCTATGAGATTCTATATGCCAAATGGCTAAGACACTGCAAGAGGCAAGGAGTATTCCTAATAGCCAAATACCAAAATAGACGTGACTAAATCGAGGTTTTTTCAAAAGAGCAGAACCTAATTAATAAATATATAAACAGCGTGAATGTTAAACGTAACGCTTAAGGTTGTAAATGATAGTCGTTATTAATAAAAAAAGCTGAGGTTTTAACGGGTTAGCTTGTGTTGGAATTGGTTTGAAACAATTTTCTATCTTCAACTCGATAGCATGGTTGCTGATAAGCATACTCACTGGGATAAATGGCTTGAAAAGGGATGACAAAGCGATTAGTTTTTGACTCTTTAATCACGCTGTACAGGAAGGATAATGAGTTTAAAGGATTTACTGGCTAAGTTAGCTGAAACGCCCGAAGCTGTGGAGTTTCAAGAGGTTATTGATGTTATTGATAGCCATTATGTATTTGTGCCTGCGGCATTTCAAAATGGCGACACACATAACGAAGCGGGCCAAAACAATGGCTCATGTAAGATATTTTCTTTCGCACAATTGAATGAGCTAAACGAAGAACAAACGCTTGCGTGTTTTGGCCGCTATTACCGTCATGATGTATTGTTGCATCCCGAGAATGATGACCATCAAAATATTCGCAATTTCATACGTTTTGGTTGGTCAGGTGTTCAGTTTGACACGCCGGCACTAACAGAAAAGTAGCGACATGAGCGCCGATTGTTTAGGCAATCGGTGCTTTCTCTAAACAGCGTCGACAAAGGCATAGACCTTTGCTAGACACGCTCACTTCTCTTTCTTCTAAGTCAAAACACCAACAGTGTGTTTTTCCCTGGGCAATATCACATTGCGTTGGCTTCGTACAGCTTGGGCACTCGTGGGTAGCGGTACGGCCATCGAGCTGAGCCACAATCTCTTCTCTTTGCAGATCGTTGAATCGAGACCAGTTGGCTATCTCGGTGACTGTGCGCAGGCAACCTTCGCAGATGCCATTATTGTTTTTACAGGCTGCAACACAGGGGGTCTTCATGAATTTCTGTCCTTGGTGGTCATTGCCGGCTAATGGTAAGCTTGACGCGCAATAAATTAAAGGACCAGAACATGCTTGCCAAAGAAAATCTCATTAAGTTAGCGCGAATTCAAATGCCATTTGGGAAATATGCGGGAAGGGTGTTGATTGATTTGCCTGAAGAGTACTTACTTTGGTTTGCACGCAAAGACGAGTTCCCGCAAGGAGAACTCGGTGAGTTAATGCAGCTCTGTCTTGCGCTCAAAATTGAAGGATTGGATAGTGTTGTTAAACCCCTCAAGCGCGAATTTGATTGACGTTTATTGCTTAATTACAAGCTCGGTGTAACCGGTCTTTTCGTCCCAAGCTCGCTCAAAACACAACGCAGGGTAGGCGTGAACAATTAGCTCAACGGTGGTATCAACGAGGCAACCTTCGAGTAGGTGTCCACCGTACACACGACCGTGTTCATCCGCAATAGCAAGATGAACATGCTGATGCTCAGGGGTCAAGGTGGCAGTAATGGCGACAATTTCAAAACATGCTTGCTGTTGGAACTCACTTTTCGTGCCAGCCAACCTCAGTTTCACTTCGCTTAGGCAGCCAGTACAGGCCGCTATACTTCCCGCAGTGATGTTATGCTCTATAACGATATTGGCAATCTCGCGTTTTAAGTCTGCGCCATATTCTAAGCGTTTTGCGATGACGTTGATGCTCATTGACGTGAATCCAACTTGATGAGCGCGAGCAGCGTCTGCAGCGCGATTTCTAAATCATCATAGCGTTTCGTTTTGCCCATAACGCGCATTCCTTGCATTTGGTTAAGGATCAGTTTTGCCAGAGAGTCTGCCGGAACATTGTTCGTAATTTGTTGACTTTTTTGACCATTCTCTATGGCATTCGTCAATACTTCAAGCAGGTGATCAAACAAGCGGTGGCCTTTCTTTAGTACTTCATCGTCATCACCAGCGTGCTCAACCAGCGCATTTTGCATAAAGCAACCGCAGCTTCTTTCCCTTTGAATTTGAGCAAAATGATTTAAGAAAGCTTCAAGCTCAGCAAGCGAAGCATTAGGCTGGCTTACATCACTTAAAGAAGGAAAGGAGATCGATGTTAAGTACATCTCAAGCGCTTCGTAATACAGCTGCTGTTTGTCACCAAATGTGTTGTATAAACTGAATCGGTTTATTTTGAGCTCATCAACCAAATCTGAAATGGCGGTGCTGGCGTAGCCTTTCCTCCAGAAGAGATCCATAGCTTCTAGTAGCTTATCGTCTCGATTGAAATTTGCCTTTCGTGCCATAACAAAACCTTAATGGATAAAAATTATTCTTGACTGAACGTTTAGAAAACACGTACATTCTAACCTAAACGATCGTTCTGAAAAAGAGAAAGGACTAAAAATGAAACTGTATGAAACAGAAATGACCCCGAGTTGTCGCCGAGTAACGCTATTTTTGGCTGAAATTGGTGCAAGTGTTGAACGTGTTCAGCTCAACGTAAGAGAAGGTGATAACCTCAAACCCGAATTTTTGCAGAAAAGCGTCAATGGTAAAGTGCCGATGCTTGAGCTGGACGATGGCACTACGCTGTGTGAAAGCGTGGCGATTTGTCGTTATTTTGATGAGATTCATCCAAATGAAATGGCGCTGTTTGGGCGTGACGCTTTAGAAAAAGCACAAGTCGAAATGTGGCACCGTGTTGTCGAGTTTCAAGGTCTCTACGCTGCATTCCAAGCTTTTCGCAATATTACGGCTATATATCAAGACAGAGAAACGTGCGTGGAAGCATGGGGCGTAGAATCTAAAAAACGTGTTGAGGCATTTTTGCCAGTATTGGAAAAGCGCCTTTCTGAAAGCACTTATGTTGCGACCGAACACTTTACGATTGTTGATATCACCGCGTTCATTTTTGTTACGTTTGCTGTAAAAGGGCTTGAGCTTGCGGTTTTTGAACAGTTCAGCCACATTCAGAAGTGGTATGAGCAAGTCTCCAACAGAGCGGCATTCCAGCCTTTGTAATTCGGTGTACTTGTACGAAACCTAAAATGGCCAAAGCGTCACCCGCTTTGGCCATTTTTGTCGGCACATTAGCCTCTAAAGTCGGTACTGTCGACTTGCTGCAGCAGTTCGTTTGCCTTTTTCATCGCGTTGCGTGCACTGACTGATTGGCGTTTTCTCAACAGCATATCTGAAAACTTCAGATACTTGTTGGCAGTTTGAAAACGCAGATCAGAGATGTTTGGGAAATTTGGTGGGAAATCCTTGGCGAGGTTATCGATATCGGCCACCAACTGATCGAGAGAGTTAACGGTTGTGGCGCTTTCAAGCTTTTTATGTAACGAGGAAAACTTGTGCCCATAAAGAACCTGCGCTGCATCATAGGGGTATATAGCCTGCTCTCCATTTTCTTCCGCTTGTTTCCATTTCTCCATGGCAATGACGGCTGAATTCACTTCTTTAGCATGTAACAATCTTTGCTGTGAAGCTTCATGAGTACTAAAAAACGTCTCGCCTATCGCCAGCAGTTCTGTGAGTGAAATAGAGTTACGCTGCTCAATAGCGTCAATAAGATTTTGCTCAAATACTTCCAAGGCCAGTGATGATGGAGTGAGCGGATAGTTCTTTTGAATGGAATTCAAATCATTGTTGAGATCAACGATCGATTTTCCATCCTGCTTCGCATCGTATTGACCTTTTTCGAGCACAGCGTTGATGTGTCTTTCAATTGACAACAACGTTGAACGCTTACTCGAGCGCATATCAAGGTTGAGTAATTCAAGCTTGTGGGAATCTGGGTAGTAGATGGCTGCGTGCTTTAGGACAGATTCGACTTGATCGTAATCTGGATATTCGTTATTGCTTTGGTTAAGAATTTCATCGATCTGTTGCTCAAATTTCGCGAGAAGCGTTTGTTTGTGATGCCGCAGTAATCCGGCTCTTAAAACCGGATGGATGGTATCGGATGCGCTAAGCTCAAAGACGGATTCAGGCTGGCTATTAATGATCTGTTGCTGCGTTTGTAGCGAATGAGTCAATTGGCGATTGGCCTCTTCCAACTGGACGATCTGCGAGTTTAAGTGATACGCAACACCAAAAGAGGTGGATAAACCGAGAACAATCAATGCAGCTATTGCATATTTTGAGCGATTATTTTGGTTGAGTCTCTGTTTCAGCGACTCGGCAGTGAGTTTGTACTGACCACTAGTGTCGGTGAGAATCGTTTTAATATCGGGCCATAGGGCATTTGGAAAACCAGAGGGTTTCTTTAGTGGAATCGCATTTTTCTTAGCCAAATCGATAGGGGTACGATTATAGGGGTGCTTGCAAGAAAGGAGTTCGTATGCAATGCACGCAAACGCAAACAGATCGTCCTGCCTGCATGGCTTATTGCCACTAATGATGTTGAGGGACGCATAATTTGGGGTATATCCCAATACTTGATGATCATCGACTTTACGCTTGGCGGCGTACTGATCTTGTTTGAGGCGCTCAGTTTTTGACACACCAAAGTCGAGTAATTTCACAGTACCGTCTGAATCGATCATGATGTTAGCCGGTTTTAGATCTGCGTGTACGATATCAAGCGAATGAGCATATATCAGAGCGTCGAGTATTTGGTTTAGTAGGACTTTGGCATTAGGAAACGCCAAGCCATTGGGTCTGGAACGCTGGATCAATTGTTCGATGGTCTCTCCATCTAAGTATTCCATCACAATAAAATAAATTTTGTTATCGACGCCAAAATCAAAAACGCGAATGATGTTGGGGTGACTCAAGGTTTGAGTATGCTGCGCCTCTCGGATAAGCATTCGTGCAGTCTCTGGCTGGTCGATGTATTCGTGTTGCAATACTTTGAGTGCAACAAAAGGACTAGCAACTCCAGATGATTCAAGAACTTTATCTTTGGCTCGGTAGACGTCACATAGGCCACCATGCCCAATTAGGCTATCAATCACGTAACGATTTTTAACTAAATGGCCTTTCTCTAGAGTTTGATAGCTGGGCGAACTGTTTTCTCCCGTCACAGCGATGTTTACCTCTGTTCTTGTTGAGGGGTGAGCTGTGTTTGATTCGGGTCTTTTAGTGTGAGATTTGTCGTTAATATTGTCTTCTTTATTTATTTCTTTAACACTAACTGGTTCTATTTTACTTTTTTCTACATTCTTTTCCGGACCAATTTTTTGTGAACGCGCAATAAATTTAGTCTTGTCATTTTTCTCTTCTTGCGTGTTTTTATTCTCATTATCAACTGACATATACAACCCCTAAAACGGTAAAGAGTGACATCATATACTCAAAAAAGTTTGATTTGTCTGCGAATTAAAAGCTTTCGTACTAATTAACAGAGGACTAATTCTTTGTAACATTAGTTCTCACTAAAAATTTGAACTGTGTTCTATATTTGTTTTGTTGCATGATTTTGGCTTTGTGTTAAATCAGCAAAATGCTCATTATCGCAAGCAATAAATATATCTAAAGTAGTAGTGCATTCTAATATCGAAAACAAAATTGAGTTTTAACTTTTGGTTTTTGTTGATAAATGCATTATTAATAAAGTGGCTAGAGGATGTTATGGGAATAGTGCTTTCGATTACTAGTTTCCACCGTTTTACACCAGAAATAAAAAGTGTGTATTCAATACCAACAAACGAAGAACACTTTTGTATGAAATTTGGGCGCTCTGAGAGCTGTGATTGGGTATTACCTGATCCTGAAAGAATTATTTCTGGTGTTCATGGTGAAATAACTAAGTTTGGTAATGATTATCTACTTAGAGATCTCTCTACAAATGGCATTTTTGTTAATAAGTCAGTTAGCCCAGTAGGAAATGGTGTCGAGGTGGCTTTAAGTGATAAAGATATTATTAATTTTGGAGAGTATGAAATCGAAGTATCGTTTAAAAATAGCGAAAACCATAACGTAACCCGAAGCCAAATCCACACGAATACTCTCTCACCACGTGAAGTCAATAAAGAGTCAGTCAGTGGTAATGATAATTTTATGGATTTTGGTTTTGATGCAAACCTATTTTTGGCCGAAGAAGAAAAGCAGCATCAAAATCTATCGCCAGAATTAGGTGATTTGGATGATTTTCTCGATGCTCCCATATTAAGCCCCCACATAGAGCCGACTCAGAAAGAAGAGAGAGCGAACGACTATCCTCGTGATGAGAAAGTGGCTAAGCGATGTGAACGTGTTGATTCGGATTTGAATGCTTTTCTCAAGGGGGCTGGTATCGATTTAAGCTTAGTTCCAGAACAGGAAAGAGAGCAATGGTTTAATCGATTAGGTCGCTCTTACTCTCTTATGTTAGAAGGTCTAATGCAGACATTGCATAATCGTGCAGAGTTCAAACAGGCGAACAAATTAAACCATACCTCTTTTCAGAAAAAGGAAAATAATCCTCTTAAGTTTTCGGCGAGTTTAGAAGACGCAATTCACAATCTATATAACAGACGCAGTGCGAGTTTTCTCTCACCGGAAGCCGCAATTCAATCTGCATTTAATGATATAGAAGCTCATGAAAAAGCAATGATAGAAGGTGTTCATGGCGCGGTATCTGGGGTGTTACGTCTGCTTGAACCGAATACCATATCTGGACACCTCTCTCAAAGTGAACAAAATGGATTGACATCAATATTTTCGCAACTCGATAAAAAACGATGGAAGAAGTATGAAGATATCTATTTTCAAATAAGAAATGAGATTGACGTTGATGAAAAAGGATTTTATTTGGAAGATTTTTCCAAATCTTATGAATCGTCAATAAGAAAAGTGGGGAGAGAATAAATGAAATCCATAGCAAAAGTAATTACCACAATAATAGTGTTTTTATTAATGGGTTGCAGTGCGGCCAATATGGTTGTTTCTCCCTATTCAAATTTGGAAATAAAGACAGGGTTCAATGTCAATCCAGATATGAATGGCAGACCTTCACCCGTCGTGGTTTATGTCCTTGAACTCACCTCTGATACCTTATTTACGAGTCAAGACTTCTTCTCTCTCTATGAAAATACAGCTCAAACGCTAGGCCCAGATCTGGTGAACAAAACAGAATTGTATCTTTCCCCAGGCCAAAACACACTTTATGAATCTACGATGAAACCAAGTGTTGAATATATTGGCATTGTAGTGGCATATCGAGACATCGAAAATGCAAATTGGCGCAAGGTGATAAAGGTCGATCGCAAGGGCTATAACACCTACGAGCTTTCACTAGATGAATTGTCTTTGGCTATAAAATAATAACAACGTTGGCAGGATATTAAATGAGTGTTTATTCACCGATTGTTTGGAGTGAAGGGATGTTTCTGCGTCCTCAACACTTTCAGCAACAAGAGCGAGCGTTGTCTCATGAATACAAAGGTCTAACGCGTTTAGTGGGTTGTTATTCCCGAGGAATTGAATCGTTTTCTCTCGACAAAGAACAGTTGAAAGAAGGGGTTGTATTGCTAACGGAGTGTGTTGGAATTTTCTCCGATATGACATTCGTCAACATACCGACTAAAGAGCAGCTTCCTGAGCCACTCAAAATTGAGCCAGGGATTGAAAATACTTTGGTTCAGCTTGTGATACCTGCAGAAAAATCCCAAGGTCAAAACGTTTCCCATTCCGAGACTTCAACGGTAACGCGCTATAAGGTGGTTGATCACACCTTAACCGACAGCGTGTCTGGTGATGAAGAAGTACTTCAACTCGCTGCGCTTAAGTGCGAGTTAAAGGCAACCAATGACAATTTGCCCGGCTATGTCTCTTTGCCACTGGTGAAAATTCGTCATGTTGGTAGCGAAGGTCAAGTCATTCTTGATGAAGAGTTCGTACCACCTTTCCTTAATGTACACCATAGTTCGCTGCTTACCCGTTATCTGAATAACGTTTTAGCCATGATCAAAATTAGGGCAGATGCCATTGCAGGCCGTCTCGGACAAGGCAAGTCAGCCTCCTCCTCTGCAGTAGATTTCATTATGCTACAAATGCTGAATCGCTATGAGGCTAACTTAAGACATTTATCGAAAGGGAGTGAGCTTCATCCATATGAGTTAGCGACGGCCTTATTGAGCTTAATTGGCGAGCTGTCCACTTTTTCGAGTAAAAATAAGCGAGTCCCTAAGCTTCCCGAATACCAACACAGTAATTTGGGGCCTGTCTTTTCAGAGATGAATCAAATCCTAAGCCAATATCTGAGTGTAGTGTTGGAGCAAACTGCGACCAAGATGCCCTTGGATATTCGCCAGTTTGGGATTCGCGTTACACCATTACCAGATAAAAGTTTGCTTTCACTTTGTCAATTTGTATTGGCCGTTAAAGCCGATGTCTCAGCCGATGAAATTAGAAAAAAGTTACCAGGACAAATCAAAGTTGGACCCGCAGAGAATATTCGCGACCTTATCAATAATCAGATCAATGGTATTGCCGTTTCGCCACTGAATGTGGTGCCAAGACAGATGCCTTACGCAGCAGGCTACGTCTATTTTGAGCTGGTTAAACAAGGTGCTTATTGGGCCCGTTTAAATGAAAGCGGGGGAATGGCATTTCATGTCTCTGGTAATTACCCAGGGTTAGAAATGGAGCTTTGGAGTATTAACCAATAAGTGAAGCTATGGACGAAACGATTGTAAAACCAACCCCTGGGCGTAAAAAAGCACCGCAGTCGACACCTGTTGCATCGCTTGAAAGCGATAATACGGTTCTCTTTACGCAAAATAGTAAAGAAACACGTGAAACGAGTATCGTCGCGTTTGGCAATAACGTACTGCTGGCAGAAGCGAATGTCATTGTTTCCTTGCTGGGTCAAATCAGAGCGACGGCCACGCACAGTGATGTCAAACAGTTACGTGAAGCATTTGTGCAAAAAATGCGTGACTATGAAAACCGGTTGAGGTTACAAGGCGCAAATAGTAAGCAGATCGATATCGCACGCTACTGTTTATGTTGTGCTATCGATGAAGCAGTCCTGAATACAGAATGGGGAAGTCAATCCGTTTGGGGACACAACTCGTTATTGTCGACATTCTATTCCAATACTCAAGGCGGTGAGCAGTTCTTCATACATCTCGATGAAAGCCTCGCCGAACCCAATAAGCACTTAGATCTGCTAGAAGTCATGTATATCTGCATGAGCTTAGGTTTTTTGGGGCAATTTCGAATTCGAGAAAATGGAATCGAGCAACATCGTTCCTTAAAAAACCGCGTAATGGATGTTCTTAAATCGCACGGTCGGGACTACAGTCCTTCACTCAACGATGATGCGTTAGCTAAAGTATTGGTTGGTGAGCAGATCGCAGAAAAAGCACCATTGTGGGTAGTATTATCAATTACCGCAGCTGTGTTAGTCAGCGTGTACATGTACTTGAGTTATAGCCTAAACGAAAAATCCGATCAGACCTTTAGTCAGTTACTGAATTTAGTGCCGAGCAAAGAGATAGAGAACCAAAGTGCGGATTATATTTCGTCTCTTGCCGTAGCAAATCAAATCCAACGTTCGTTGGCAACGGAAATAGAAATGGGTTTGCTAAAAGTCGATGCATTACCTGATAGAGTGCGTATTACTTTTCAGTCCAATGATCTGTTTGAATCGGGCAGTGCGGAGCTCGTCGCGCATATATTCCCTGTGGTTTCAAAAGTGGCCAGAGCACTCGAGGCGACCAATGGAAAAATATTGGTTGTCGGGCATACCGATAATAACCCCATTTTTACCAGTAAATTCCCTTCTAATTGGCATTTATCTCTCGCCAGAGCGACAGCGCTTACCGATCGCTTAGCATCAGCAGGCAAATTGAGTGGGCGTGTCATTCCAGAAGGTATGGGAGATGCGAGACCTTTGGTATCAAATGAAACCGCAGAAGGAAAAAGCATCAACCGTAGAGTCGAAATCGATCTCCTAGTACAAACCCAATCGAAAATGGATGCAAACAATGGCAAAGATTAAACGTTTATTGGGGCAAAAATGGCTGATTCGCTTGATTGGGCTTGGGGCAATTTCAATTTTTATTTGGTTTGTCGGACCATTGATCGCGATAGCAGGCATAGAGCCACTGAAATCAGACTTTAACCGTTTGTTGGTTATTGTCGTTTTAGTCTTTATCTGGGGCGTGACGAACGTTGTCCGTCAACAGAAGGAGCGAAAGGAACAAGACGAAAGCATCCAAAGCCTATTAGAGGTGGATGCCCTGACCGATAAAGAAGCGGCGGCAGAAATAGACGTCATGCGCGAAAGAATCGAGAAGGCGATTCAAGTCGTGACGAAAGGTGGAAAGCGTAAGAGCCATCTCTACCAGTTGCCTTGGTACGTACTTATTGGACCTCCTGGAACAGGTAAAACGACGGCATTAAAAGAATCGGGTCTCGAGTTTCCTCTGTCAGACTCAATGGGCGTTGACTCGGTTTCTGGTATTGGCGGTACGAGAAATTGTGATTGGTGGTTTACCAATAAAGCGGTGTTGATTGATACGGCTGGCCGGTACACCACTCAAGATAGCCAAGCACATGTCGATTCAAAAGCATGGTATGGATTCTTAGGCTTATTAAAGCAATACCGTAAACAGCGTCCCATTAATGGTGCGATTGTTACAGTCAGCATCGCCAGTATGCTCACACAAACTCGCACCGAACGAGGCATGCATGCAAGAGCGATAAAAAATCGGCTACAAGAGCTGAAAAATCAATTGGGTATGCAATTCCCAATCTACGTTGTGTTGACTAAGGCTGATCTCATTGCGGGTTTTAGTGAGTTTTTTACGGAGCTGACCAAGGAAGAGCGTGAGCAGTTATTAGGCTTTATGTTTCCGCCCTCAACAGAAGACGAACGAGGCGTCATCTATCTATTTAACAAAGAGTTTCATGACTTACTGGAGAGGCTTGATCGTCGCATGATGCAAAGGCTTGAAACGGAGCATGACCTTGACAAGCGATCTTTAATTTTTGAATTTCCAAAACAATTGCGTTGTCTTCAAGCGAATCTAGACGAGTTTCTTAACGACATTTTTGCCCAAAACAAGTTTGAAGAATCTTCAATGATTCGCGGCGTCTTTATTGTGAGTTCATTGCAAGAAGGCATGCCGGTTGATCGTATCATGTCTGAAACATCCCAAGGGCTTGGGTTGGGCAAACCTCTACTGCGGTTAAGTTCCAAAGAATCAAGCAGCTATTTTGTAAAAAACTTGTTTGAAAACGTCATCTTTAAAGAGCAGTTTTTAGGGACGGTCAATCGTCATCATCAAAAGCAAAGTGGTTGGATCCGAAAAGGCGTCTACTGCTCGTGCCTAGCGCTGTCTGGAGCTGCGATCACTCTGTGGATGATGAGTTATCAGTGGAACAATCAACTCATTGATGAAACGGATCGTCAAGTGGCTGTGGTGAATGACTTGCTCGTTAAGTCTGGCCTGGACTTCGAAAATGACTTGATCCCCTCGATAAACATTCTCAATCACATCATGCGTTTTCCTATGGGTTATGGACAGCAAGACGAAGAGAGAGATCGTGTGACATCATTTGGTTTGTTTCAAGGTGAGAAAATCGGCCAATCAGCTAAGAGTGCTTATCACCAAGCACTGACAAATTACTATTCATCCTATGTTGAATCGGTACTTCTCAGTGAAATGAAGAACAATGAACAACACCGAGAATATCTGTACGAAACACTCAAAACATATTTGATGCTCTTCAACGATGACAAATTTGAGCGTGAACATGTTCTTGGTTGGTTCAATTATTTCTTTGAAAGGCAGTATCCCGGCGAACTGAATCAAGAGTTAAGAGAGCAACTCTACGCTCATACCGAAAACTTTTTGTCGCAGGCAGACAGAGGCTTATATATCAACAACGATTCAGTAACCGCAGCCAGATTGGTTCTAACAGAAATGTCGTTGTCGGAAAGGGCCTACCAGAGAATGAAACTCCAGTTCCTTAAAAGTCATGTGCCTTCATTCCGTTTAACGGACGTTCTAGGGGCAAGAGGAGTTGAGCAATTTGAGCGAAAAAGTGGTAAGCCATTGTCCATGGGGATTTCCGGTTTCTACACGTACAACGGTTTCCATAGCATCTTCCAATTACAACTGGGTCGTATGGTAAAAGCCTTGATGGAAGAAAACTGGGTGTATGGGGATGAGATTGACGCGCAGAACATCGACCATGATCTCGCTTTGCAAGGCGTGAGAGAGCGCTACTATCGTGACTATGTCTATGAATGGAAGACGCTGCTCAATGACATCCAACTCAAAGCGGCACCAAGTTTGAAATTGAGTTTAGAACAGAGTATGGCATTAGCGGGCTCTGAGCGACCAATTGAATCGCTGCTTAAAGCGGTACAAAAAGAGGTGGCATTAACGAAAGTTTCGCTAAGCAACAACGAAAAAGCGGCCGCTGAAGTCGCTGGTAAAGTCGCCAAAGTAAAATTTTCAAATACGGCGGACAAACTTGATTTGTATCGTCCGGAAGAGGGGAGTTCGTTTGATATTGCGCTTCCCGGGAAAGAAGTGGAAGCCGAGTTTGACGATCTTGTCAGGATGACAGACCAAGACTTCGACGATATTCACCTCGCATTGAGCGGTTTAAAAAGTTATTTGGCCGATCTCTCTAGCTCAGGAAACAATCAGAAAGTCGCCTACAAGAGTATCTTAAATGGCACTGTGACAGGAGAAGTTGCCGCGTCAATTGAACATGCTAAACAGCTTTTACCCGCTCCGTTCAACAACTGGCTAGGCGAACTTTCCGAGGAATCGGTCAAGTTGGCGGAAAAAGGATCGCGATCTCACCTTAACACGCTATGGGTTAACAAGGTTCTTAAACCTTATGAGCGCAGCATCAAAGGCAGGTATCCGTTTGAGCCAAGAGCGAAAACAGAAGTGACGTTAAAGGACTTCAGTCGATTCTTTGGCTACGGCGGAACACTTGATGCGTTCTTTGTCGAGTACTTGGAACCGTTTGTCGATACGTCGAGAAGCGTGTGGCGCTTCGAGAAGGAAATCGGTGTTAGTCAAGAAACACTCGCCGTATTCCAACGAGCAGATCGCATCCGACAGTCATTTTTTGAACTCGACAATACACTAAAAGTCGATTTTGCAATGAAACCGATATACCTAGACCAACATATAACCAGCTTTGTACTGGAAGTTGGGGGGCAGAATCTTGCATACCGACATGGGCCAGCAAGAGTAAAAAATCTGTCTTGGCCAGCGAAGCGTTCAGCAACAAGAGTGGTTTTCACACCACCCGATTCGATTCGTGAAATTGCTTATACCTATGAAGGTGAATGGGGCATTTTTAAGTTGCTTGATCAATCTTTGAAAGCAAGGCCGCAATCTCGCAAAGACAACATCGTCATGATTGATTTGAAAGGCAACAAAGTTCAACTGGAGTTGATTCCTAAAAGTACGATGAACCCATTTTGGTCGAGTGATATGGAGAGTTTCCGATGTCCGCAAACGCTATAACACCAAGCTGGGGCTTTATAGGCAAAATTCCTGCAAAAGGGGATTTTATCAAGCAAGACTTGCCAAAACCTTTTGCGGATCTTTTCCACGATTGGCAGCAGGCGATTATCGCCGTTAGCAAAGAACAGCTACAGGAAACATGGCAAAGCCATTTTCTAAACGCCCCAATTTGGCATTTCGCATTGGACAGTGGTGTTACCAATGACGCCACGATCATCGGAACGATGATTCCTAGCGTCGATGCCGCTGGACGGTACTTCTTCTTTACATTAGCCAGGCCCGTTCTTGGTGATGCCGTGAGCTATTGGAGCTGTCGAGATTGGGCCAACGAATCGCAAGAGCTGGCGTTAACCGTGCTGGACGATCATTTTACCTTCGACGTTTGGCGTCAGAATCTACAGTCCGGTACAGAGTTAATTAACGCTATTTCGGCAGAAACGTTACCGGTTTCCCAAAAGAAACTGAGTGGGGAAAACCTCTTTATTAAGGAACATACAGAAACCAATGTGATGAGTTTGCTCTCTCATGTTGTTCGACAGCAGTTCCCTAAGCCGTGCTACTGGTGGACGGATGGTAATGATGCCATCGAGCCGATGATGCTCGTCATGGATGGTTTACCACAAATTGGCAAATTTGCCGCAATGTTGGATGGACAATGGCAGAAATGGAATTGGTAACGGTGATCGAATGAGTTGGAGTTTCTTTACATTTTCCAAGACACACGCAGGTAAAGTCCGCCCTTACAACGAGGATGCGTTGTTGGATATGACCGCAAGGCGTGTATGGGTTGTTGCCGATGGCATGGGGGGGCACTCAGCCGGTGATGTTGCGAGCCAAATGCTTGTCGATCGCATTGAAAGATTTGTTCTCGACACGCCGGATTTTGGTATCGATGAATTGCGTCAGATGATCGACGTGGCCAATAGGGAAATTTTCCAGTACGCCCAAGTCCACCTAGATGGCAAAACCATGGGTTCAACTGTTGTGCTGTTGTTCTTACAGGAAGGTTATTTCCATTGTTTGTGGGTTGGTGATAGTCGCATTTACCTACTCAGAGACAATCATTTGGTACAAAAGACACGAGATCACAGCCAAGTGATGGAGTTAGTTGAGCAGGGACTGCTCGCGGAAGAAGACGCAGAAAATCATCCTTTAGCCAACGTGATAACAAGGGCGGTTGGCGTTGAAGAGACAGTGAGAATTGACCAACAGTCGGGGCAGCTACTTCATGGCGATCAGTTTTTACTTTGCAGTGACGGTTTGACCAAAGAGCTTAGTAATAGCGAAATACATCAGATTATGTGTGCAGACTCGGTTAATCAGTCTGGTCTTGCTCTTCTTCACGCTGCGTTAGTGCGGGGGGCAAATGACAATGTTACGTGTGCATTGATCAAAGTGGCCAAAGAAAAGCAATTGGTTCAAGAGGGCGTGTCTCATTCCTCTGATGCAACGGTGCCCGTCTATGCAAGAAGGAGGGGGTAATGAGTCATCACGATGAAGACTTCACTTGGTTTGAGCCTGCCTTACTGCCAATTTCTGACGAGCAGCCAGCAGGTGTGGATCCAAGAAGTGATATTACGCCTCAGTCACTCTATTACCGACTGAAAGATCAGAGAATGCAGGCACGAAATATTGAGCGAAATGCCATTATTGAAGAAGAGCCTATTCTTAACTATGCCAACCTCTGGCAAGTGTTTCTTGATGAAGTTCCGCAGGCGCTGACGTCACAAACCAAAGATCTAGAATACGTGGCATGGCTTATCGAAGCGTTAACTCGCCTTGATGGTTTCAAAGGAATGGCGGTTGGCTATGAACTGGCCACGTACTACTTAGAAAATTATTGGGCAGTTCTGTATCCAATGCCGGATGAAGATGGCCTAGAGACAAGAATTTCGCCCATCATCGGCTTGAATGGCATTGATAATGAGGGGACGCTTATTTTCCCGTTATCGTGCATACCCTTGACCGAAGGGTTGTCAGAACAACCGTATGCGTATTGGGAGTATCAACAAGCTTTGGACTTGGAGCGCTGTGATGAGGATAAGAAACGAGCCAAACGCGATCAGGGTGTCCCCGAGTTATCTGACATTACCCAAGCCGTCAAATCATCGAGCAGTCAGTTCTACCAAAGACTGATAGAGGATCTAAATAGAGCGATAAGTTCTTTTGAGCGATTTTCGCAAGCTTTGGATAGTGCGTGTGAAGAAGTTACCCCCAGTTCCTACATTTCTCGAAAATTAGATGCAATACACTCGGCAATTATGCATTTGGCGAGTGACAAAATGATCAAGGTTTCAAACGAAACGAATTCAGATGAACCATCGAACTCTACCTCCAGTCACGAAGGCGAGAACGATGGACGAGGGCAGGGCGAAGCCAACTTTCAGTTATTGGCCGCCAATACGCACTCTCGTGAACAGGCCATAGTGCAATTGCAGCGAGTGGCTGATTTTTTTCGTGAAACAGAACCACATTCACCCGTTTCATACACGATTGAACAAGTGATTCGATGGTGTGGAATGTCTTTGCCAGAACTCCTGGCAGAGCTTATTTCCGATGGAGACGCCAAGAAAGGCTATTTCCGTTTGGTTGGCATAGCAGACAAAAATGAGTAATTAAAGGGAGAACGATATGACTAGTATCCACTCGAAATTATCGCGAGTACGGAAGCCACGTGTTCATATTACCTATGATGTTGAAACAGAAGGCACATCACTGAAGAAAGAACTTCCGTTTGTAGTGGGTGTGATGGGGGATTTTGCTGGCCAAAATACTGAAGCCCTCAAACCACTAAAAGACCGTCGTTTTATTCAAATTGATCGAGACAACTTTGATGATGTTCTCAAGAAAATGAGCCCATCAGTGGAGTTTAAAGTGAAAAACACGATGGTGGATGACGGAACGGAATTTGCGGTCAACCTACAGTTCCAATCGATGAAGGATTTCGAACCTGCCTCGATTGTTAGACAAGTTGATCCGCTGCGTCAATTGATGGACACGCGCAATAAATTGCGTGACCTAATGACGAAAGTTGACCGTTCAGAAGAGCTAGAAAATGTGCTTGAAGCGGTTTTGAACAACACCGACAACCTATCTAAATTGGCTGATGAACTCAAGTTAGGCCAAGAAGAGAAAGCGGAGTAAGGGACAGCACAATGACAACACAGCTTGAAACCCAATTAGACCCTACCGTTGAAGGCCAGAGTTACTCCTTCTTAGAACAAGCGATTGGTGCGACCAAACAAACGGAAGCTTCGAGAGCGGAAGAGTTAATCAAAACATTAACGGAAGAAGCTTTAAAAGGTACGGTAACGTGGAACAAAAACCTAACCGTGACGTTTCGTGAAGCCATTACCGCTTTGGACAAAAAGATTTCTGAGCAGCTGTCTGCGGTGATGCATCACCCTGAGTTGCAAAAGTTGGAAGGTACGTGGCGTGGTTTGAATTATCTGGTGATGAATTCGGAAACGAGCTCCACGTTAAAGATTCGTATGGTGAGTATGACCAAGAAAGAGCTGCACAAAGATTTGAGTAAAGCAGTAGAGTTCGATCAAAGCCAGGTCTTCAAGAAAGTCTACGAATCAGAATTTGGTAGTGCTGGTGGTGAGCCATATGGTGCGATCATTGGTGACTATGAATTTACGAATCATCCAGAAGATATTGAAACGCTGCGTCTTATGTCGAATGTTGCGGCCGCCGGTTTTTCTCCGTTCCTTTCTGCCGCCTCACCTGCGTTATTTGGTTTTGACGAATGGACGGAATTGTCGAAGCCTAGAGATTTAGAGAAAGTCTTTGAGTCGCTCGAATACACTCAGTGGCGCGCATTCCGTGAAAGCCAAGACTCACGTTTTGTCAGCTTGACGATGCCTAAAGTCCTTGCTCGACTTCCTTATGGACAAGCGACATCACCCGTTGAAGAGTTTGGTTTTGAAGAGTTTTCTGTAGACGAAACCACTGGAATTGCGGTGAATGCACTGCACAACGACTACTGCTGGATGAACTCGTCGTATGTACTAGGAGCGAAGCTCACTGATGCATTTGCCAAGTATGGGTTCTGCACGGCAATTCGTGGCGCAGAGGGGGGTGGCCGTGTCGACAATCTGCCAACGCACTTCTTTATGAGTGACGATGGTGATCCGGATATGAAATGTCCGACCGAAATCGGCATTACCGACCGTCGTGAATCAGAGTTAGGTAAGCTGGGCTTCCTGCCTTTATGTCACTATAAGAACACCAACTATGCTGTATTTTTTGGTGCGCAAACCTGCCAAAAACCAGCCAAATATGATTCGCCAGATGCAACAGCGAATGCTGCGATTTCTGCGCGCTTGCCTTACATGATGGCGACCTCTCGTTTTGCACATTATCTCAAGGTCATGGCGCGAGATAAGATTGGTAGCTTCATGGAAGCAGAAGACGTTGAGTCATGGCTAAATCGATGGATCCTTGGTTACGTCAACGCGTCGGAAGGCGGAGGTCAAGAGATCCGTGCGAAATACCCGTTGGCGGATGCGCGAGTGCAGGTCAGAGAAGTTCCTGGAGCACCGGGCGCTTACAACGCTGTCGCGTGGCTTAAACCTTGGCTGCAAATGGAAGAGCTTACAACGTCTCTGCGTTTGGTAGCGAAAATTCCTCAGTCTGGCGGATAAGAGAGGCTAGGGACTGGCATCAAAAGTCAGTCCCTCATATCGATATGAATTTCATCGAAATAGAGCAACTTTCTCATGATTTACCGACACCAGAGTCTGCTTTGGAAAATGGTATTTGGATGGCGCATTTTCTTGATGCCAAGACATTTACGCAAATGGTGAGCTATTGGGTTGAGATTTCTGGAGCGAAAACGAAACAAGAGTTTGTTCATAGCATCATCAGTGCCATTGAATCTATTGATAGGGAAGTGAGTGCTCAACTGGATGAGATTCTGCATCACCGACAAATGCAAAAGCTTGAAGCGACGTGGCGAGGGTTAAATTACCTTGTGCAGCAGAAAGATCACAATGCAGGGGATCTCGTAAAGGTCAAAGTTTTGTCTTGTACGTGGGAAGAGCTGAAGAAAGACAGCGAGCGTGCGATAGAGTTCGATCAATCAGCACTGTTTAAATTGGTCTATCAAAACGAATACTCGATGCCTGGGGGAGAACCGTTTGGTTTATTGATTGGCGACTATTATCTCAGTGGCGGTCAAAACGCCATGGTGGTTGAAAGAGAAATCAACATATTACGGAAAATTGCGCAGTCGGCAGCAGCGGCGTTTAGCCCTTTCATCATGTCGGTCGAGCCGAGTGTTTTTGGTTCGGATTACTTTGAAAACATCGCGTCGATGACGAACGTTTATGCTCAATTTGAGCAAAATGAATACGTGAGTTGGAAACGACTACGAGCCGAAGAGGATGTTCGGTTTATTGGTTTAACGCTACCCAACCTTTTGTATCGTCAACCATATCAAAGTGACGGCTCGAGATCGGATTCTTTTGTTTACAACGAACGAATTCGAGATTCGCACCAAGATTTGTTGTGGGGAAATGCCGCCTATTCTTTTGCCGCGGTCATTGTTAGAGCATTTCAAGAGCACGGTTGGTTTACACACATACGTGGACATAAAACAGGGGACTACTCTCAAGGTATTATCCAGCCTCCTTCTTTATGTCAGGTTGATTTGCCAGGAAAAGGAGGGCGATATCGCGCTCCTCTTAACTTGAAAATAACGGAAAAAAGAGAGCAAGAGTTGGCAGATTGTGGATTTATCCCTCTGTCTCCCGTCGCTGAAACGCCTTTTGTCAGCTTTAGCTCGAACATCTCTTTGCACAAACCGCAGCAGTTTGCTTCCAAGGGAGCCAGTGTAAATGCACGTTTGTCTTCGATGTTGCAATACACCTTATGTGTTTCAAGAATTGCTCACTATTTAAAAGTGATGGGAAGAGATCGGATAGGCAGCTATCAAGATGCCCAATCGATAGAACGAGATTTTCAGACGTGGCTTCATAAATATACCACTGCGTCTGATGAGGCTTCGGATGAACTGAGAGCAAAATATCCGCTCAACGAAGCCAAAATAAAAGTCACTGAAAAGCTAGGTAGCCCAGGAAAATATTATTCGGTGATCCACCTACGGCCCCATTTTCAACTGGATCAAATGGTTTCATCGATCAAGTTGATTACGGAGCTGTCTCCGGAGCATATTGTATAAGGAATTAAACATGTCAGATTGGCAAGACCACCTCAGTCGAAGCGAGCTCGAACTCGCCAAAGAAGCGCTGATTAAAGAAATCAAATTGGCGCCCAAAAACGCCACTATTCGCAGCAAGTTTATTGAACTGCTATGCATCATGGGCGAGTTTGAGCGCGCGGATGAACAGTTAATGCAGTCCATTAAGTTGTTCCCAGAGTATTTGCCCGGCGCAAGCCAAATTCGCCATCTTGTCAAAGCCGCTCAAGCAAGAAAGGACTTTTTTGCCGGCGCCGCATCGGCGCAATTCATAGAGAGTACCGAAAAACAGGGTGAAACGATTGTTCAGTTCATTTTGGCGCAAAAAGAGAACAACAATCAGGAACTGATCTCGGTGTGTGAGCGTGCAGAGCAATCCCGTCGAGTGCTCCAATTTGAAATCAATGGTGTTCGCTATGAGGATGTGAGAGATCTCGATGACCGTTTGGGCGGCTTCATTGAGCTCTTTTCTTCCGCAGGTAACTATTTCTTAGTTCCGATGGATCATATCCATTACTTGGAGCTCAAACCAGCAACCAACATGTTGGAAACACTATGGCGACCATGTGAGTTCGATATTCAAGGACTTGGCGAAGGTGAAGCTCATTTCCCAATGACGTACGTAGATTCCGAAAGTGGCAACCAAAAACTGGGTAGAGAAACGGACTGGAAAAATGTTCTAGGTACGGAGCATTGCATCGGACAAGGGCAAAAGATGTGGTTAGTTGGTGACAATGCGCTGGCTTTGAGCCAATTAGAACGAGTTGCCTTGGCTGTGGAAACCGAGACTGAATGAGTGAAACAAGTCTAGTCCCATCCCTCATGGATAAACTGACGGACAGTGACCCACTGAGCAGCATTGATAGAGACTTTCCATTAACGCGACATGCGTTGATGGACTCACTCAGACGAGATCTTGAATCACTACTGAACAGCCGTATCAACTGGATGACGTTGTCAGATGAGTTACGTGAAATACAGACGTCTATCTTGAGATATGGGCTGCCGGATTTCTCGTCAATGCCATTTAGCAGCGCGGATGGGCAACAGGTTCTGTGCCAACGAGTGAAAGAGACCATTCAACAGTATGAACCTAGGCTTAACTACGTGTCGGTGGTCATTGCAGAAGACAAAAATCCGATAGATCGAATTTTAAAACTCAGAATCAAAGCCACCTGCATGATTGACAATAACGAGCAGGAGTTGGTTATGGATTCGGAAGTTGAGCCCGTGAGTCTAGGGATAAAACTGAGTAGAGCGAAATGAGTGAAGATTTTCTGAAATACTACAATCGAGAACTCGCGTATTTGCGTCATAAAGGCCATGAATTTGGCGAACAATACCCTAAGATTGCCGCTCGATTGCGAATGAATGATGAAGTCGTTGAAGACCCTCATGTATCAAGACTTCTCGAAGGGTGTGCTTTTCTTTCTGCTCGTATTCGACAAAGCTTGGATAACGCGTTTCCACAGCTAACCGAAGCGTTAATAGGGCAGCTATTTCCCGATTTTCACGCCCCCATTCCGTCAATGTCGATTGTGCAGTTGAAAGGAACGACCTCTTCGTCGTCGGCGTTTACGGTGGCCAAAGGGGAACGCGTCACGATCACGGCACCGGGATACCAAGTGTGTGACTTCAAAACGTGCTGTGCCACACAAGTTCATCCTTTTGATGTCACTGACGCCCAGTTTGAAAATGCCCCTTTTAGTGGCACAGAGTGTCGTACGGAGCTCGCCGCCAAATCAGTGCTCAAACTCGAAATTCAATCGAACAATGCTGAGTTGAGTCTATCCACTCTGGATGATTCATGCCTGCGATTCTATCTGAGCGGTCAACGACAAGCGGCTCTGCAGCTTTATCAACAAATTTTTCAATCCTGCATTGGCCTAAGCTTGGTGCAGGGAGGTCGTTGCAAAAAAGAGCTCACGCCACGTCACATACGTTCATTGGGCTTCGACGACCAAATACAAGCGGTTCCATACAGTAAGCGTAGCTTTTCTGGCACGCGCCTATTGATCGAGTACTTGCACTTCCCGGAAAAGTTTCTCTTTTTTGAGCTCACAGACTTAGATCTTTCCGTCCTCGCTAGCGAACAAGGGAAAGCAGAAATCTGGCTTTACTTTTCAGAGGGCAACGACTGGCTGGAGAAACAAGTCTCTGTCGAAAATATCGCTTTAGGTGCGGTTCCGGTTGTTAATCTTTATCAAGCGAAAATGAAGCCAATGAGGGTGCAAGCCTCTGAATATGAATATCAACTGTATCCAGAGCACTGTGATCCAGAGTCGAGTGAAGTGGTCAGCATTGATGACGTCACGTTAAGAAATTGGAATAAGGTCTTCGAAAACTTGCCTCCTTACTACGCAGGGACGCATACCCACTATCAAACGCAATATGATCTGTTCTGGTTAATGCGTAGAGAAGATAGAAACTGGGCTGGTGGTTTTGATGAACCTGGGCGGGAAGTGTTCGTATCACTGGTTGACCGCAAGCATCAATTATTTGCCCCTGATGCAAAAGAAAGTTGGTTGATGTCGATCGACACGTGGTGTTGCAATCGTAATCTCCCCGCCAAAATTCCGTTTGGTGGAGGGCTTCCTCTGGTCACAGTGCCCGAGAGTCAGGACAATTTTAGTCGCGTTCGTTGCTTGACCACGCCAACCGAAACTATTCGCGCGGAAATGGATGAGACGACTCGATGGCAGTTTGCCAAACTCATTACATTGGATCATTTCTGTAATCAACAAGGAGCGGAAACGCTCAAGCAAATCTTGAACTTGCTGGCTTTTAGAGGTTCGCCAGAAACCAAAGCATTGATCGATTCAATTAAAGGGTTGTCGACACAGATGACGACTGGGCGCGTGGTACAAAATGGCCGAGTAGGTTTTTGCCACGGCAGCGAAATCGCCTTAACAATTTCCGATCAGATTTTGTCTCGCGAACAGATCTTTTTGTTAGGAAACGTGCTATCGAGTTACTTCTCACAATTCGCTGAAGTGAACACGTTCACGCGGCTGCTTATCAAGCTTTCCTCCACTGGGGAATTATTCCATAAATGGCCATCGATGGCGGGAGAGAGAGAGCTATTATGAAAAGTGAAGATTTTCTCGCTGAGATTGAATCGCTACCTCTCTTTACCGCGATACATTTGATAGAGACTCATCTACTGCAGGCAGATAGTCATCTGGGTTCTGATGTGTTGCCAAAGAATGAAAAAATCCAACTTACAGTTTCTCAACGTTTAGGCTATGAAGCGAGAAAGCTGATAAATGTCGTACCAAATAGCCAGAGCAAAAAATTAACCTTACATACCAACATCATCGGTTTAACCGGCGAGCAGGGGGTACTGCCGAGTCATTACAGCGAACTGGTTATGCAAAGAGCGCGTGAAAATGACACGGCTATGAAGGATTTCTTCGACATTTTTAACCACAGATTGCTCTCTCTCTACTACCGGTGTTGGCAGTCATATCAATTGCCTGCACAACTGCGAACGCAAGATAAGAAATCGGCCTCGTCGCCAATTCAGATCGTCCTATCCTCTCTGACAGGCAACCAGGACGATGAAGCGATTTTCTTCGGAGGTATGTTTACGTCAAAGCGTCGAAGCCGTGCATACATCAAAAGCGTCATTGAGTTTTATACCGGATGTGATGTGCGTTTGCATGAGTTCAAAGGTCGCTGGTTTGACATTAGTGAAGCAGAGCAAACTCGCCTTTGCAGCCGTAATAGGCCGGAAGGGCAGCACGCACAACTGGGGTTGGGAGCAATGCTTGGTAAGCAAAGCTGGAATATGAGTTCCGGCTTTGATGTTGAGTTGATTGCAAAAGACCCTGATTCATTGGCGGCGCTGCTCCACACCGAACGATTGAGTGAGACCAAGCGTTTGATGTGCCGCATGTTAGGGACGAGTAAGCGTATTCGTTGGACTTTAACCGCTCGTATAGCACAACTTCCTAGCGCTAATTTAGCAAAAGGGAGAGGTCGATTAGGTAAAGGCAGTATCTTAATGCCGAGCCTGTCGAATGCAAATAAACAAATAACGATAACAATTTAAAAAGGATTTAAGAATGGCATCTCTTTCACTATCCGCGTTAGTTGACAAGTTAACCCCTGAAGCGAAAAGAGCATTAGAGCAAGCCGCCGCTTTGGCGAGCTCAAGAACCCACCACAGCATCGAAATGACTCATTGGCTGCTGACGCTAGTGCAAAGCGCTGGGCCTGATGAAATCGAACTGTATCGTTCGTTTAAGGTTGATCTGCACCAATTGCAGACGGATCTCTCTTTACAATTAGAGAAGTACAAAACGGGCTGCCAAACAGTGCCAGGGTTGTCATCTCATACGGTCACCATATTACAGAATGCGTGGATGACAGCGACGATCGCGTTTGAAGCAGAAAAAATTGCTGCCGTTCACCTGCTTCATGCCTTCCTCTCTGACGACACGTTGTTTGCTCTATCTTCGACTGTGAGCAAAGAGCTAAGCAAAATTCAACCTAGTGCGCTAATCGAATACGCACAGACTCATGTTGAAATGGCTAATGATCTACCCAACCACAAGGCTTCGACACAAGCGTTGGACCAATTTACGATAGATCTGACAGAGCAAGCAGAGTTGGGGCAAATTGATCCGGTGATTGGTCGCGATGATGAAATTCGGCTGATGACGGATATTCTTCTGCGACGCCGTCAAAATAACCCTATCCTGACGGGTGAGGCGGGGGTAGGTAAAACCGCCGTTGTCGAAGGACTTGCGCTAAAAATCGCTCAAGGGGATGTGCCTCCCGCGCTTAAAGCAGTGAGAATTAAATCGCTTGATTTGGCGCTACTCCAGGCCGGTGCTGGTATGAAGGGCGAGTTTGAAAATCGATTGAAGAACGTGGTCAAAGAAGTCAAAGAGTCTGCGGTACCTATCGTACTGTTTATCGATGAAGCGCATGGATTGATTGGTGGAGGGGCGCAGGCTGGTCAAGGTGATGCTGCGAACATACTTAAGCCCGCCCTAGCCAGAGGGGAGCTACGCACGATCGCCGCAACCACATGGGCTGAATACAAAAAATATGTTGAGAAAGACGCGGCTCTGGCCCGTCGTTTTCAAGTGGTTAAAATAGAGGAACCTTCACCTGAGTTGGCGATAGAGATGCTGCGTGGCCTCGTTCCTGTCATGGAAAAACATCATGGTGTCCACATTACTACCGAAGCACTAAAGGCCGCTGTCTTTCTTTCTTCTCGCTACATTAGCGGTCGTCAGTTGCCAGACAAGGCGGTATCGGTTTTAGATACCGCGTGCTCTCGTGTTGCTTTGAGTCAAAACTCGATACCAGGGCTGCTTGATCAGAAATACAAAAAACGTCTAATGATAGAAGCTCAACAACTTCAGCTCACCAATGAACTTGCATTTGGTCATTCTCATCAAACAACCCTTGATGAACTAGAAAGTAAGTTGTCGCACCTTCGAAGTGAAATCCACCAACTAGAGACAACGTGGCGAGATGAAGAAGGCGCAGTCAAACAGGCCAAAGCGCTCCGTGATTCCATTTTGGCAGAACCGTCGGCAGAGAAAGCCAATCAGCTGCAATCCATTGAACAGCAGTTATCGTCTAACCCGATGCCTTTGGTGTTTTCGCATGTTAACGAAGCCCTAATTGCTGAAATTATTGCAGGCTGGACAGGCATACCGTTAGGCAAACTAAAAAGCGATGAAATAAAAGCGATTCTAGACTTACAGCAACATCTGCAAGAGCGAGTGGTCGGCCAAGATCACGCGTTGAGTAAAATGGCGGAAGTGATCAAAACCGCGAGAGCGCAGCTCAATGAAGAATCAAAACCTAACGGTATTTTTTTCTTGGTAGGCCCAAGTGGTGTCGGTAAAACGGAATCTGCATTGGCCATTGCTGAGCAAGTTTATGGTAGTGAAGAGAACATCACCGTCATTAACATGTCTGAATTTAAAGAAGAGCATAAAGTCTCATTACTGCTGGGCTCTCCTCCGGGCTACGTTGGGTATGGCGAAGGGGGGGTGCTAACGGAAGCCGTAAGAAGAAAACCTTACAGCGTCATATTGCTTGATGAAATGGAGAAAGCCCATCCGGGTGTACAGGATATTTTCTATCAGGTGTTTGATAAGGGGATGATTAAAGACGGTGAAGGGCGAGACATCGATTTCAAAAACACCATCATTATCATGACTTCAAACTCTGGAACGGAAACAACAATGGAGTTATTCCAAGATCCAGAGCTTGCTCCGGATCCGGAGGCACTCAAAGAAGCGCTACGAGACGATTTGTTACAGGATTTCAAGCCCGCTTTTTTAGGTCGAGTGAATGTCATTCCTTATATCCCTTTGCATCGTGATGTTTTGGAGAAAATCACCGCGTTGAAACTCTCCAAAATTCAGAAGAGGATAAAGACAAACTATAAAGCAGAAGCAGTGATCAACGATCGCTTAATTAATAGTATTGTTGACAGCTGCAATGAAACGGGCAGTGGCGCGCGTGCTCTTCAAAATGTGATTGAAAATAAGGTGTTGCCTAAAATATCTGAAACCGTATTAAATGCCATTCTTAATGACATAAGAATTAATAGAATTGAGATAGAAGGCGAAGTTAATGACTTGTCTATCTCAATCGTCTAATACTTTTTTATGATTTTTAGTTAATTGAGAATTTCATCTAACATGTTTAACAGATGTTCGTTATTCACTACTAAATAGCGAGCATCTCAGTTATAAAAGTGTGTATTTAATTTTACCTATTTAATACATTTATTATTAATTCTAAAGTTCTTATTCTAGTAAGAAAATCTGACTCTTTTTTGAGTTTTATTAATCAAATGCTATAGGAGACTAGCATGCAGTCAAATACCTACCTGAAATATGCTGATATTAAAGGTGAAGCTACCGCAGAACAGTACAAGGATATGATTACTCTTCTTTCAGTTGATTGGAGTGTAGGTCGTGAAATTTCTTCTTATACTGGTACCGCAATGGATCGTGAAGCAAGCTCTACTCGTCTTTACGATATGACCATTACCAAACTTCAAGACAAAGCATCCCCAGATCTGTTCAAAGAAGCCACGATTGGTAAGGGCAAACCCGCTGTATTCCATATCACTAAGCAGGGTGAGAAAATCGAAGAAATCATGAAAATTCAACTAACTGACGCCATGATTTCTAACTATGCAGTGTCAATTCAAGATGACCGTCCAATTGAAACAATCACGATCTCTTACACAGAGATGATGATGACTGTGACGCCTACTGATGACAAAAACAACACATCTGCTCCGTTGGTATACGGTTACAGCGGTGTTAAAGGTCAACAAATGTAAATCATTTGGAGGGTTCGAAAGTGCCCTCCTTATTTGTTTATAAAGAAGTTTGTAATGAAAAAAGCAACTCAAGATAATAAATTTATAAATATTTCCACGCCTTATGGGAAAGATGCGATTATTCTCAATTCTTTTGAATATAGAGAAGAAATGTCAGAGCTATTTTCATTGCGAGTTTATGCTTATTTTAATGGTCAAAAAGGCGAACTGAATCAAATCGTGGGTCAGCCAGTTATTATCAAAATGGATAATAACAGCCAAGTGCTGTTGGAACCGAGATACTTCCATGGGTTTGTTGCAAAGGCGACACTAGCAGGAAGTCGAGTGACCAAATTTGAAGATGGTGAAAACTACAAAAATATTGAGCTTGTTGTTGTGCCAAAATTGAATTTTGCGAACTACAAAATCAACAGCAGAATTTTTCAAAATAAAGATATAAAAGAAATTATTTCATTAATTCTTGGTGAGCATGGCGTCGACTTTTCTTTTTCTCTGACCAAAAGCTATGCCAAGTATAACTACAAAGTTCAGTACGAAGAATCGGATCTACAGTTTGTTAAAAGACTCTTATCTGAGGAAGGGCTGTCGTTCTGTTTCAGCCATACTAAATCTTCACATGTGATCGAGATATTTGATGATGCCAGCTATTACAAGCCAGGTGCTGAGTTTTTAATTGATTTCAATTCAGGTACCGCAGAGTTGGGCCATATCTCTTCGTGGCATGAAGCTCAATCGATGGTGATCATGCGTAGTCACAAAAGTGGTTATGACATGAAAAAGCCAGCTTCACACCCCAACAATACAGCAAAAGGGAGCGAGTCCTTATTTACCGTTCCGAGCAGCGAGCATTATGAATATCTGGGTGAAGCGGAGTCAGGTGATCAGTACAAAACGAGAAATACTCACACGATCGAATCATTACAGCAAAACGCATACGTTTGTTCTGGAGAGTCGAGTTGTCGTTCCTTTGCGGTCGGCAGAAGTTTCAAATTTGGCAAGCATGAAGACCCTAGCCGAATCGGCAAAGAGTTTGTGCTCTCATCGATTGTGATCAACGCTGCTGTTTTCAACCAAGTAGGTCATGGTGGCCCTTCAAATCAAGGTGTTAGGACTTACTTTACCTGCATTGAGTCAGGGAAAGTGCATCGTCCGGCGGTTAACTTTGTGAGGCCCGTTATTCGCGGAATCCAAACTGCGGTTGTGACAGGTAATAAGCAAGGTGAAATCTACGTCGATAAATATGGGCGGATAAAAGTTCAATTTCACTGGGATCGTGAAGGTAAGTTTGATACGACGAGTTCGTGCTGGATACGTGTCGCACAACAAATTGCAGGGAATGGCTGGGGAAGCTCGTTCCTACCAAGAGTGGGGCAAGAGGTCATCGTTGAATTTATCAATGGGGATCCGGATCAGCCAGTGGTGACAGGGTCGCTTTACAATGGGACGCAAGCGCCACCTTTTTCGTTACCAGAGAAGAAGACCCAAAGTGGTTACCGTAGCCAGTCTGTAGAAAAAGGAGCGAGCAACTTCAACGAATTACGCTTTGAAGACAAACCGGGTGAGGAGCATGTCTATCTTCATGCGGAAAAGAACTTTCAAATGGTCATCGAAGATTCCGCTGATGTCCTAGTTGAAAACAATAAGACCCAGAAAATTACCAACAACCTAACGGAGGAGGTTGGACAAAACGTCTCTGGGAAGATTGGGAAAAACTATTCACTCGACATTGGCGAAGTCCTCTCTCTCACCGCAGGCAAAAGCATCGAAATTAAAGTGGGCGGCGCTTCGATTCAGATGTCGAGTTCGGGGGAGATCAATATTAAAGGCAACAAAATAGCCATTAATGGTGCCTCGATTGCCTTAAAAGCTGGCCAGATTTCACTGAACTAGGAAGAACACATGGGTAAACCTGCATCTGTCATTGGTTGTTTTCACGTCTGTCCGAAAAAGACAGGGAAGATTCCCCATGTTGGCGGCCCTGTCGTCACGGGCTCACCGAATGTAAAAATAGGAGGTATACCTGCTGCGAGAGAAGGAGACAAGCTGATATGCGTTGGTCCTCCCGACAGTATTTCAAGCGGTTCATCGTCAGTAAAAATTGACGGCAAGCCAGCCGCTCGGATGGGTGATAGCACTTCTCACGGTGGCAAAATATTGGTTGGTGTCCCTACAGTGTTGATTGGAGATTAGATGGCGCTCGAACTCAATCCACACGCGGTTTATGTTGGTTCTCACAATCTGGCGACTCAAGAAAATTTAGGAACGATTGAGCCACCTCAGTGGTGCGATGATCTGTTTTATTCTGGAAATAGCTATAAAACATTCGCACATCAATCAGCGTCTCTATTGGTTCGTTTGCAGGAGCTGATTGCGCATTATTCAGCAGACATTTCTAGGATCCCTACACAAGCGACGATTTTCTTCTTGTTACCTGAACTAGCGACGCAAGATGAGGTACTAAAGCTGGTGAAGAAACTCAACAAGGTACTGGGTGACACGTCTAGCGGTCAGCGTTCTATATTTTGTTACCCCTATGGGACTGCCTCTTTTTTGGTTGCCTTCGAGCGTATCATGCATTGTCTTGAGCGCCATGAGTGCTGGGTGTTGTCCGTGGATACCTCGTCTCTATTTTGTGTAGGCAGTGAATATCAACTTTTTGAAGACATAAAAACGGATTCATTACTCTTGGTGCACATTGCACGTTCTACATACGGTCTAGAACCTTCGAAAGTTCAGTTTGACCGTTATTCCAGTCACTACGAAAGTGGCACTCCCAGAGTGATGGCGTCGTTGTCTCAAATGTGTCAAAGAGAATTAACGGAACTCATGTTACCTCTAGACGGTGCTGATATGCCTATTTGGCATTCCCAACTACACCGTTTTTCGCCTTGGGTAACAGAAAACACAAGCTATTTGTTCTCCAGCACATTGGTGGGGCAACTTGGTGCTGGAACCGGGTTATATAAGGCGCTTCATGCCTATCAAAAACAGTTGCAAGATCCACATAAGCCCTTTCATGTCTTACAGATTGATGCTGAAGAGCAGGGGTTAGCTGTGGGTATTTTGTATCGTTGGAGCAGTCGTTCGGAAGATAAGTAAATGAATGGACAACGGATAGTCAAAATCTCTGCCTACGATGGATCGTTACACTATTTCTCAGACCAGCCAATCGCTGAAGGGAAGACACTGCACTTCTCGACAGAATTGGTTGCTCAACAGTTTGTCGAAAAATTTAAGCTTGCTTCGTTAGAAGACATAGCTGAGGTAAGCGGTTGGTTGGGCGATCATATACCCCAAAGTCCCTTTCGCGATGAAAAAGTCTTCGAAGATTACGTCGCGTCGCTGAGTGCGGCACTGGCAGCAAGAAGGCTGCATGTCGTTCAGTTTGAAAGCGTGACGCCAGCATCATTAAAACCAACGATTTTAACACCACCACCTCAAAACCAAGAGTCAAAACCCGCGTCAGATGGGAAAACAGAGAGCCAAACCAGTGATGACAAAACTTGTGACGAAGCGCAAGCCGAAAGCAGTAAACATCATGAAAAAGCCGGCGATCCGGTTTCTATGGTGACGGGTGAAGAAATCCTAACACTGTGTGACTTAACACTTCATCATCGCATGAGTTTTTCTCGCACCTATCGTTCCTCATTTTGTCTTTTAGACACTGGCTTAGGACATGGTTGGCGACATAGTTTCGACTACCAGATGCACGACGTACACTCTGAAAAAGGATCGCTTACGGGGTGGCATTTTTGCGATGAGATGGGCGACGTCATTGAGTTTCCCGCCGTGAATCAAGGTGCGGTGAGTTATCAAACTTACGTAGGAGCAAGTTGCTTTCATCACGAAAATGGTTATTTGTTGGTCACGTTGGCGAATGGTACCCAGTACAAGTTTGAACGGAAGAATGATACTTGGTTAATTAAACAAATCAGAACGACAGCGATTGATTTAATTGATCTGGATTATTCCTCAAAACAGCGTTTGGTAGGCATTCGCTATAACAAACAGCACTGTGCAGAGCTTCAATATGATCGAAGAGGCCATCTGGTTGAAGTCCGGCTCCCCGATTCCGGGAAGGTGTTGGCGAGCTATCAATATGACGCGCAAGACAATTTAACGGCGGCAACCAATCAGCATGGTCAAACAGAAAGCTACTTCTACTCAGAGAGTCATTTGCTCAAACGAAGGCAGCGTCAATCGGGATTTAGTCACTATTTCGAGTGGTCAACAGAAGGGCCGGAAGCCAAATGTCTTCGTAATTATGGCGATGACGGTACTTACGATTATCAATTTCACTACCAAGATGAAACGTCAAGTTATCGCGATACCTTGGGGCATCAATGGTCATTTGAACACAATGCCCATGGCAAACTAAGCTCAAAACGCAGCCCAGAAGGCCGAGAGTGGCGCTGGGAATACGACGACAGCGGACGACTCGTGCGCGCGATACAACCCAGCGGTGAGACAGTGTGCTACCAATACAATGCGTATGGTCAGAAAACAAAAGCGCGTCATTCCAGTGGGGCCACGACAGGTTATCAATACAACGCACTCGGCCAGCAAACAGCCATTCGTTATCCAAACGGCTCATTAGAGCAACGCCAGTACAATATATTAGGTTTACTGACGGCTTTGTGCGATTCAAACGGTAAACGGACGGATTGTCGTTATGACAAGTTTGGCCGTGTTATCGAACGTAAAGCATCGGATGGTGAAAGCCATCAATGGTGGTGGAATGATGCCCATCAGATGATCGCTCATCAAGCCAATCAAACATTGCTACGCTACAGTTACAACCAAGAACATCGGCTCGATGGCATTGCATATCCCAACGGAATGGTGACCGCATTTGAGCATGATACCAATGGCCATCTGACCAAAACCGTTACCTACAGTGAAGAGGATGACCTACAGCATGAAGTCCGTTACCGATATGATGAATGCGGGCGAGTAACACACCTTATTACCCCTGCAGGAACGAGCACGATTGAGTGGGGTTTGCTGGCACAGCCTAATGCAATCATTCGCCCTGATGGGGGAGAGCTTGCTTTTCGGTATGATGGAGAAAGGAACCTCGTTGGAATTTCTCGCAGTGACGCATGTGATTTTCTGTTTACGCTGTCACCAGACGACTATGTCACTGAAACGCAGAATTTTGATGGTGTCACTACTCAGTATCACTATGATTTAGCCGGAAGACTCTCCCGTTTAGAAAGTGGCGAACGTCAAGTCGTCTATTCCTATGACGCAGAAGGTAATCTTTGTCTGGTCAAGGCGGGCGCGACACATGGTGTGTCGGAAAACCGATACCAGTTTAGCCACGGGTCGCAACTGCGTTTGGCAACCAACCAAGCGTGCACTATTCAGTACCGATACTCGTCTGGTGGTCAGCTATCTCAACAAATTCAGGGGCAGCACAGGATTGGTTATCACCATAACGCATCAGGGCAACTTAGCCAGTTGCTTCTGGCAGATGGTAGCCAAGTGAACTATGCGTATACCGCGTACGGTCAATTAGCGGCTATTTCAATGGGTGAGAAGCCGCCTTGTGTGCATTTTGACTATGATTCCATGGGGCGAATCTGCTCGGTTTACTATGGACAAGATCAAGAACAGAAACGGTTTGATGGTATTGGCCGGCTGTCTCAACAACAGTGGAACAACCGAAGCAGAAAATACCACTATGATACCGCTCACCAGCTCGCCATTATTATCGACAGTGTACAGGGTGCATCACATTACCAATACGACAGCCTAGGTCAGCTCACTCGCGCCAAAACCGCGCATCAGGAAGAAACCTACCGATTCGACAGTTATGGCAATCCAAGTGAAGCGGATTGTCTGTTAATGGGTGACAGATTGGTGGAACACAATGGTTGGCGCTTCCAGTATGACGCTCATGGCAATCAGATTTGTGCAGAGGGCGAGGGGAACGCGCAGTATCGATGCTTCAACGCACTCAATCAGCTCGTACAAGTCGACAGTGATGGGGTACTTTCTCATTTTGAATACGATGCGTTGGGGCGTCGTAGTCGCAAAGTGACAGAAACTGGCACCACCGAGTTTATCTGGCAGGGGAGCCAGTTAATTGGCGAGTATCACAACGGAAAGTACCGTTGGTATTTGTATCTACCCAACAGCCACACGCCAATCATGCTGGTGGAGGATGAGCGATGCTACTTCTACCAATGTGACCAAATTGGCACACCTTTGGCTCTGGTGGATGAACAAGGCTCCGTTGTTTGGCAAGCGCGTTACGACACATATGGACGTGCGCACATTGAGGTGGAGAGCGTTGTCAACCCGCTCCGTTTTCAAGGGCAATATCACGACGTGGAAACAGGGCTACACTACAACCTTGCCCGTTACTACGACCCCAGAGCCGGGCGCTTTATTCAGCCAGATCCGATTGGGCTTTTAGGCGGCATAAACCACTATCAATACGCCCCAAATCCGGTGATGTGGGTAGACCCGCATGGCTTATGTGCCAAAGAGGACTCTCCTGCAATAAAAGCCGGCGTGAACGATACCCAGCCGCAACAGACAATGTTTTACGCGATGGGTTCAGGCAATTACGCCAGTGTGGTGAAAACAGCCAGCCCGACTTATCAGTTGCATGCCATAGCGCCAGACGCTGTTCAGCAAGTCGGCATTGATTATGCGTTGGGTGCGACAGAAATGCTGGCGGCAGGTGCTTACAACACAGCCGTTGACGCGGTGGCTGGCTTAGCTGGGTTAGCGCAACTCGCATTTGGTGATTTAGAGCAATCTTCTGCGCTCATTCAATCGATTCAAGAGAAATATAGCTATGTTCCGCAGTCTCGGGGCGCACATCAAATTATTAACAACGTATCTGGATATGTTGAAGCCTATGCAGATACAATGGAAGGGCTTGGGAGTGCAACACTAGAACATACAGGTTCCCCCCTGGCGGCAACACTCGTGCAGTTAGCCCCAGAAATAGTGATGACTGCTTGGGGCGGTAGAGTTGCAATGAGGTCTGTTGGGAAAGGTGTAGTTCCAAACAAGGCTTTAGTATCTCCTGCAGAAGTTAACTGGAATAGTTCCAGAGCCTTGGGTATGGAAATCAGTGACCCAAGAGATTATGCAGTTGGCCAGCAAATGTTTGAATCTTTGCAACAAGCGGGAGTGTCCCCAGATAGGGCATTGCTTATGTCTAGGGATATGTTGGAGTCTGGCGTAGATTTACCTTCTACGGTATCACTACAGCAAGGTGATCAACTATTTAAGCTAGTTCCAACTGGGGCTCCACCGAGTGGGTCAACTCCATACTTTGTGACCAGGGATGTACTGGAGCGTTTGCCTAATAACCCTCAAGCTATTGGAGAAATGCTTGGATTGCCACAAGTTCCAAGCAGTTTTGAGTTATATTCAATTACGGCAAAAAGTAATGTTGATGTTTTCCAAAGCCAGATTGCAAAATTCTCTGTTAACAGTGGAGAGTATTTGAGAAGCGGCGGAGAGATTCAAACATTAGTGACAAGACGTGATTTATTTACAGAAGCTCAGCCTTTAAATCGTTACATAACGGGTCAATGATATGTCAGAAGATAAACTTAAACGGCTAAAAACAGAGGTACAATTGCTAGAACAGATTCTTAAGCAAGAGTCTAGTTCTAGTGAAAATGCGGTTGTAGCTTTGAAGGAGCTTGAAGGTGTATTTAACCAAGTTAAGAGTATGAATCAATATTATGTATTGGGGCGTATAAGGCTTGATCGTTTGTTTATTGAGGGTGACTTAGCCAATAATATTGAGTTAGCTGATTGTTATAGTCGATTTGCGAATTTGGCTGAGGGACTTGAGGTGTAGTTCCAGACAAGCTTGATCGACCAACAATAGGTACACTGATTGATGATCAGGTAAGACTTGTAGAAACAGACAAGTTACGACCGGGTACGATAGAAACATTTAGGAACGGGCAGTATGTAACTGTTGAAACAACTGAATCAGTTAGCTTATTCAGAAAGTTTGGTGGAGGCCCTAATCAGGCAAAACTTGATGGTGGCTTTGCGTCAACGCACCAAAATGCTGGAAGACAGGAAACAGCTGTTTATCCTGCATGGAGTAATAGTCGATTCGAAGCTGAGTTGATTATTCCCGAAGGTAAAAAGTTGAATATTGGAGCTGTAGGTCAGCAGCCTCCAAGCAGTTTGACTCCAAAGTATCGTGGTGGTGCTGATCAGGTTCTTTTGCCTAGAAACTGGTCAACTGATTGGGTGAGATCTGTGAGAGATGGGAAGACCGGAATTGTGTATACATTTGATGAATTCAAGGCTGCTTTCCCAGAGCAAGTAACGAGAGGTAATTGAGAATGGCATTTTCAACAAATGAAGAGAACTTAATTGTTCAGTTATCTAGTATGATCGATGAGCTGCTTACAGCTCTCGATCAACTCGGAGAAGACACGAGTCAATGTTATCAGTCGGTTCATAAGGTAAAAAATATCCTTAGTTCGAAAAATCCAAAAGGCATGAAGAATGTAAAGCAGCATTTAATGATGGACTTTAGGATGATTGAGGATAGGCAGTTAGAAAGCGATGTTTTGGATGATGTGTTAGAAAAAATTTATTATCAGGTTAGCAACAATGAGATATTTCATCCTTAAGTTATTCCTAACAAAGCAGTTCTTCTTGGCAGTCTGGAAGACGCTAAAATCGTCTTAAAAAATCGCCGAGAGCAAATCGCGGAAAAGGGGTACCAGCCCACGTATAGCGATGCTGAGCTAGCAGATCTTGCGCAATATGGTGATGTCGGTAGCGAGCGATTTCAGGTACGCTTCATGGAAGAAGGTTATTTCAATGACCGCAATGCCCCTGATATCGCTTTGAGCGGGGAAATGGGCATGGTTATGAAGACAGAAAGTGGTCAAGGTGGCAAGTACTGAACCACGAGTTTTGACCAGCTTGAAGACGCTGATACAGATTTAAAACTGATCAGTGAAAAGTTGGGGTTGGAATACGATCCGGCAAAGAAGTATGTTTTGGTTGTGGTCGATACCGAAAAATCCACCCCTCTAACCGGTGTTAAAAGTGTGCCAGCTACGTTTGAGAAAGTTAGTGAGTTCGCCAATACGGAATTGCCAGCTCACTTCCTTAAAGATTGTGCAGATAAGGCGATGACACCCGAATTTCAGGCGGCGTATGCTATGCATGACCGTGCCGCGGTGGATAGTGGTGACTTGCCTAATCACTGGTCTAGGGACACTAAAAAGTTTGGAAAATATCTCCAAGCTACCGGCATATCGAAGGAAGAGCAGAAACTATTTACCAAACGAATGGATATGCACGACATAATCGGCAACAATCAGGATTACGTGGGTAACGGTTTGACGAAAGATCTCAACCCTAATAGTGCGAATCAGTTCGGTGCGGTAGAAACGCTGAATTTCGAGCGTAAGACTATTAATTTAAAAGAATTACACGATACTGATGCTATCGTCATCATTAAGGATCTTCAACCGTTATGAGCTACGACATACAAAAACACCCGGTACAACCCGCTTTGCCAACGATTACTCAGCATGAGCAGTTGCCAACGGGCGCTATTGAAATAGGTCGTCTATTGGATACGACGGAGGCGGAAGACTTGTATGTGCTTGTTAAACGGAATAATTATTTATCAATTTTGACAGCGTACAAGAATTTAAAAACGCATCAATATTATTGCGATCAGTTTGACTTTCCTCTCAGGGTTCTTAGCTGGTTCCCCAAAGCGCTAGAGGAGTTCCGCAAGCCGCCGGCGGCCGGTGGCTTACATGCGGGAGCGATGACCAGTGCCGATGAGAATGTCGACGGAGAAATGCTTTGTGTGCAATTGGCGACACAAGGCTATCATCTTGTCAATCTCTCACGTCAAAGTCCGTTGGGTGACGTTGACTCTTATATGCCCACACGAATTTCGTTTAGCTACCATTTTCTTTATGATCTCGGTTTTTTGGACTTGTTGAAAAAACTGGGTGAGCAATATAAGTGAGGCGAGCTGTAAAATAGTTTGATTTCGTTGCTTGAAGTAATTAACGAGCTAATGAGCTAATTGGTGTTGGAAATACCTTCGTGCTAAGTCTGTCAAGCTAGGTTAAAAGATTCAACTTTATTTTTCTATCCATTCAAATAATAGCTTAATGCTTACCTTTGCCTATGGTAGTTCAACAATAACACACGGGACAGCGCACATTACGACGAAGAGTGTTTGTAGCTACCTACATTTTAAAAGGCATACCATGGTTAATTGGAAACAACTATTTTCAGCAACAAGCAAAGTATTGTCAGTGTTAATGATTGCGCTTCTTAGCCTGTTAAGCGCTGAGGGATCCCCTCATAATTTCCCCAAAGCGCAACCATGTTCGAATAGATTTTGAGCAAGCTGAGTTCTGAGGAATCCCCTGATGATTTTTATCTAAATCATCAGGGGATTCCTCAGTGCAATGTGCCCAATTCTAGGTGACTAATTATGGAATCATATAAGTTAATTAAAAGCATTTTGGGTGGGATTTATGGAGCCCAGGTAGGCTTGGATGATGAAGAAGCCATTGCTGCATTTCAAAAAGATTTGCAGCATGAACCTTTTCGAGAAGGTATTGAGGCTGAACTCAAAAAGGCCTTTAGTGATGAATCTCTGTCTTGGGCAAAACTGATGGATGATTGCGAAGTTTCCTTTTTTGAAACTGAAGAAGAAGCAAAATCAGTTGCCAAAGAGTTTTTATGGGACGTTGTATTTCCTGCTGAATAGTTATTGATCTGTTGTTCCAGACAAACTTACTCCATATGTACAACGCTGGAATCAGAGATAAGTGCACTCCGAAACTTTGGTGTAAACAGAAGTGGTGTTCATACCGATATAGCTATCAGGTCTGAGTTTGCGGCACTAAGCCCTCAGATCGCGAACAATAACATCCCTTTGATAAAAGCGTATTCAGCATGGAAAAAGCAAGAATGGCAGAAGCTGGAAAGCTTACTACCTATCGGGGATTGGCCACCTTACAGAGGTTTTGTAAAGAGGTCTGAAGGTGTTTTTGAGCCAGGAATGCTATTTGATCGATTCGGTGGGAGATTTTAAAATGGCGTTTTCTTTGATGGTGGTAGTTTTGTATCACCTGCCGGAACGCCATTTACTTCAAGAGGGTTACCGGATAGTACGCTACATGCTCCGAAGAGTGTCTATCAAGTGCTTAAGCCAATTAAAGGGCATCATGGCCCAACAATTCCATGGTTTAAACAGGAAGGAATGGGAGTTCAATGGGAGTTGAATAACAACATTGATAACCATTTTAAAAAATGGTTATATCCGACTGATTAATAGAACAGCTCAAGGTCAATGAAATGAATATTATTATCAATAAATCAACTTGTATTTGATGGTACTGAGCAGGACTTCTACTCGTTTAGAGTAGAGGTTAAATGTCCGAAATGTTTTAGCAACCTTTCATTTCTAGCTGATGATATGATTCCAATAGAAGATTTGAACATAGGCCTTTTTCCCAAAGGATTTACAAAACAATTAAACCTGAAGAGAAGAGCTGGCGGAAATGTTTTTGAAAACGAGAGAGGATTAGTTTCTTATGCGATGCAGTGCAAATGTAAGTCTTGTGGAACAAAAAGTGCAGTAATTGCAGGAATAGGAGAAATCCAACCAACCAGACTGAATGTTGTTGTTGAAGGTGTTGTTGCGGAAGCTTAGTCCCAAAAATAGCAGGGGTAACACTCGCCCATGCCATAGAAGTTGATTTTGCAACGAATCGTAAGAATCCAGGTTTTAGGTTGAGTGAAGATATGCATAAGGCGAAGGCCATGCTCGAAGAGAGAGGCGTTGTGTTTCCGCCGCCCACGCCTAGAGAGGTTCGAGAGGCGTTAAAGCAAGGGCAATAAAGATGCATTAGCGCGTCGTAGTCGCAAAGTGACTTGGCGAGTATCACAACGGAAAGTACCGTTGGTATTTTTATCTACCCAACAGTCACACGCCAATCATGCTGGTGGAAGATGAGCGATGCTACTTCTACCAATGTGACCAAATTGGCACACCTTTGGCTCTGGTGGATGAACAAGGCTCCATTGTTTGGCAAGCCCGTTACGACACATATGGACGTGCGCACATTGAGGTGGAGAGCGTTGGCAACCCGCTCCGTTTTCAAGGCCAATATCACGATGTGGAAACAGGGCTTCACTACAACCTTGCCCGTTACTACGACCCCAGAACTGGGCGCTTTATTCAGCCAGACCCGATTGGGCTTTTAGGCGGCGTAAACCATTATCAATATGCTCCCAATCCGGTGATGTGGGTAGACCCGCATGGTTTATGTGCCCAAAGAGGACACTCCTGCAATAAAAGCTGGCGTGAACGATACCCAACCGCAACAGCCGATGTTTTACGCGATGGGCTCAGGCAATTACGCCAGCGCGGTGAAAACAGCCAGCCCGACTTATCAATTACATGCCATAGCGCCAGATGAATACAAAGGTGCTGCACTTGAGGCAATACACTTGGCGCTTGATGGTGCCGGTATGGCTCCTGGAATTGGCATTGTTGCGGATTTAATTAATGCGGGGCTGTATGCGTTACGTGGCGACTTTTTGAATAGTGGCTTGTCTTTATTGTCTGGCTTGCCAATCCTTGGGCAGGGAGTGACGGCAGCAAAATATGGCAACAAAGCACTAAATGTAGCCACGGAGAGAGCAGCAAAGGGAAGTGATAGCCTAACATCAGCTGCCAAACAACTGGATGGGCCGAAAGGGGTTCACCCGATAAAAGCTCGTATGAAGCCTTTCAAGGTGCCATGCTTCAAACCCAGTGATACATTACGCAAGAAAAACAAAGACAATATAAAAAGCTTTGAACAGAATTATGCAAGGCAACTGAAGCATCAAGAAAATGGCTTAAACGATTTAACCATTGGCGAGTACTTAGAAAACCGTGAGCGTTACCGAAACATAAAGCGTAAAGGAACTGGTTCTGCTCAAACGGACTTTAGAGAAAGTTTTGAGAGCGACTTATATCAATCCTTGCATAAGTCGTATCTGAAAACAAAGTCCATTATTGAAGCGGAAAAACTTGCGCTTCAAAGAACAGAAGAAATTATGGCTAACCTCGCAGCATTACATGACCCAGATATGATTGCAGGTGGTGCAGATAAAGTTTCTCGTATGGGAAGAAAAAATGTCAATAGTTCAATAGGACCTCAGTGGGACAAAGCGCCTGCGGGTAGTGCCAAAGACGCAAAAACCCGCGTGCAATTAATCGACGAGCAAGTAGAAAAAGCTTACAAAAACCTAGGTGCAGATGCTAAGTTGAATATTCAACTTGAGCGTTGCCCACTAAACAAAAAGTAGAGAACGATGATAGAAACTAATGATGAAGCTTTAGCTTTTTTCTTAAGCAAATTTGGCCAACCCACCACGCTTGTTAGTGCAAGTAGTACCGAAATTGAAAAGTATCGTGGAAAATTGCCAGACCAACTATTGGAGTATTGGCGCATTGTCGGTTTTAGTGGCTTTGTAGATGGCTTATTTTGGCTCACTAACCCAGATGAATACCAAGATATCCTCGACCGTTTTTTAGAAGACACCCCTTTTGAGCAACAAGATATCTATTATGTCATTGCAAGAAACGCATGGGGTGAACTAATGCTATATGGCGAAAAAACAGGTCACTCTATTGAAATTAGTCCTCATCTAAACTGGATGCGCACAAAAGAAGGTGACGAGCAAGATATTCGAGCTGGTAGAGAAAATAAAGTAATTAGCAACTTTCTTGCTATTCAAAATCTAAAATACTTAGATATTAAAAACAACCAAGGTAAACCTATGTTTCCAGCGGCCTTTAAAAAATACGGCGCACTCAACTCTGAAGAAATCTACGGCTTCGCGCCATTCCTGTTTGCAGGTGGCGAGAAAAAAGTGAGTAATATTGTTAAATGTGACATTTTTTCTCATTTAAACTTGATTGCTGATATGGGTGAGATGGAAATAATCGATATGGCTAGCCTCGTTTCTAGAGCAATAAAGAATAATGGTTAGCTTAGCGGCCTAGAAGCACAAACTAAACCGCTCTTTAACAACGGGATGCTGTTAATTTTGCTAAGTCGGTTGGCGGGCTTAGCTTTAACGTTTGTCATCCAACCTCAAAAGTCCCCCAAATTATTTAGCTTTTGGGATGAGTACTCTGCGTTACTGTCAATGGCATCGTTGTTTGGTAAGGACGCTACAATACTGCGGATGCGCGATCATCTATATTTCAAAGGCATACCATGGTTAATTGGAAACAACTATTTTCAGCAACAAGCAAAGTATTGTCAGTGTTAATGATTGCGCTTCTTAGCCTGTTAAGCGGCTGCAAGTTTGAAGGAAAAGACATGAAAGCAGATTTATTTTTTGACGCGAAGATGGTTAGCCTGTTACACGCTATACAGCGTAAGGATTCCGCAGCGGCAAAGGCAATGTTAGCGCAAGGGGTTGAGCTGAACTTGCGTGGTGAAGAGGGCATTACACCATTACTGTGGCTGATTATGCAAAAAGACCTCAGTGCCGTTGAATTGGCATTGCAACTGGGGGCGGAGCCTAATTTCCCTGCCATGATTGAGATTAACCGCACTGGGCCAAAACCCGCGCAGCCTTTGGCAATCATTGCAGGTGATGGTGACAATAAATTGTTTCGCTTGTTGTTGAACTATGGCGCTAGCCCCAATTCTCGAAATGATGCTACCGGGCATTCTGCTTTATTTCGTTGTATCGGGCATGACAATTGGCAGCAATTTACTTGGTTGCTGGAAAATGGCGTCGATATCAATGCTACAGATAATTCGAATAGGAATGCAGCGTTGTATGCCACAGGATTATTAAAATACGATTTTGTCGTTAAATTACTTGAACTTGGTATCGATTATACGAAACCAAATAATGCAGGGGTGACACTCGCTCACGCTATAGAGACGGTTTTCGGAAATAATCGCAAGAATCCTAGTTTTAGGTTGAGTGAAGATATGCATAAGGCGAAAGCCATGCTCGAAGAGAGAGGCGTTGTGTTTCCGCCACCCACTCCCCAAGAAGTACGAGAGGCGTTAAAGCAAGGGCAGTCATGAGGTGCATTCTAGGCTTGCTGCAGAAAATTAAATCAACGTATAACTCCTGTTAGTAAAAAGGGGTAAGAAGATTGTTGAGACCTTGGTGAAAGTACAATTAAAAATATGCCAGCTGTATTCGCTGGCATATTACTGCCGCACATTGATGGTGCAGTGTGCCACTATCGAGATTTAAATCGGATTAGAACTGAGCTTGAATCCAAATCATTCGGTGGTCTGAAGAGACGTCTTTACCATTGCCGAATTTACCAATTCTCGGGTCATTAAAGAGCTTGCGACCCTCTTCGTATGATGCCGCCCAGTAGACACCCGAATTGACCACATTCAGGTTGGCAGATGGCAGAACATAGTCAACGGCAAGACCAAATGTTGATGTCATGCGGTTTGGAATAGGGTGGGTGGATTTACTATCAACCGCATGTTCTGCAGCACCATAGCTAGTTGGGTATAGGTTACCGTTCATGACATTCTGGTTGACTAATGGATCACTATGTAATGCCTGCATAATGTCGCTAAATCCATCACCGGCTAAGGGATCAAGGTTTTGATCTCCCATCATGACGAATTTAGCGCCTGTTGGGAGACCACCTGTTTTCCCAGAATCGTCGTAGAAGTACGCTTTGCCTTGAATATAGTGATGCCAGAACTGCACTTCGGCACCATTTTGCGCTTTGTTCTTGCCTGGATCAAACACAGGTGGCGTCGGGTGAGACATTAGTAGGTGAACCACTTCATCCCCTTTTTCAGTTGGAATGATGATAGGGGCATCAACGTGGTTTTTCGATGACAGACGGACTTCTTGCCACTCTTCTGTCGTGTACCAAGCATCGCCACATTGCATGCCATCTGGAATTTTCTGAGAACCGTCGCAAATGGTTATAGTTGGTATTTGAGCGCCTTCCATATCTTTCCACTTAAACGTTTGGAATGTTCTTGTGTTTTCTGTATCAATTTTGTACTTCGACATTAAGGCAAAGGCGTATTGGCCATGATAGAAGCCAAAGCCCCATGCGTCGCCGGGAAGTTGGCCAGCAGTACCATTATTGTCTAGGTCGAAGGAGCTGGCTAAGCCAGTATTCGTTGAGTAGGATTCAGCATAAGGGTATTCAATCGGCTCTAAATTTGCGTTACCACCAGCGCCATCAATGCTTTGGGCCACAGAAAGATAGTTGTTTTGGAAGCCCACCAGTGCAGCTTTATTTTCACCAATGCCATCGTTGTTGTATTCAGCCATTAGCAATACATCAGGTCGATTTTTTTGGATGATTGCAGCAACATTTCGTATTTGGATGACTTTTTCTGCTCTCACTTTATCTTGTTCCGCGATGCTGCCATCTAAGTATGATGTGACTAACAGATGTTGCTGTTCTGGCGTTACTTGCATTTCATCCACGAGATCTTTAAAGGTGTTTCTATCAAACGAGAGATTGAAAGTGGCAATTTTTACCTCTTTAGGATGCACATCAATGTAATCGGTATCGTTGCTACAGCCTCCAAGTAATGCGGTGCTAATGAGGAAAGCGAGGGTCGTTTTAGAGTGTTTCATTCTTCTGTTATACCTTATTGTGATTTCGGGCAAATACTAAGGTTATCAATAAGTTCTGTAAGCGATTTGCGTCACATAAGTATTTTCAATGTTGCAGTCAAATACATATTTTGTGTGATTGCTGCAAATAAATGCATCACTTTCAACAGCAAAAGGTTATATCCAAATAGTGGAAGCGCTTTTATCGTGGTTTGAGCGTTGGGTGTGTCTGGATGACAAACGGCATCTAGAATCTGAATTATGAGCAACGCGCTAGAGGAATACAGGATGCATTAGGAGGAGCAGGGGTTATCTCAGGTATAAAAATAGGATGCTCATGAGCATCCTATTTTTATGAAGAGGCTAAGATGACATGCTTAACGGTGGGACCGGAACTTCAAGAAAGCACGCAATGACTCGATATAACTCGCCTTCAGCGACGCTAACTTGGCCGTCGGACTCAATGGCTAATCGGCATGCCTTAACAAACGTTCTTCTATCTGTAATCTTGAGTTGCAAGAGTAACTCTAACGCCGCACGGCTTAGCTTCCAGTTATGATGGGCGGGCTCAAGAGGGTGAGATGCTAGCCCTAATAGTGCAAGTGATTGATTATAGGCGCTTTGTGCACTCACTGAATCGGTGTGGCACACCCACGCTAATTCTCTAAGCAGCCACACCACACTCTCTTGGAGTTGCTTGATTGATTTACGTTGAGGCGCTTTACCAAAGGTGGTGAGGAGCTGTTTCTCCAACAAATTGACGACGCACCATTCTGAGAGCGAGTAGTGATCATCCGCAAGGGCAAGGTCACGCAACACTTGGCAGAATCGCGCTCTTTGTCCCTCACTGAGCGCTTTCAGGGCAGGAATTGAAAGCTCAAGAAGAGGTAAGCGCAAATGAGCGGGAATGTCATGATCCAACCAAGGGAGCAATTGAGGCTGAGAGGCCGGTGGTACATGGCATTTTATCATCTCTCTTTGACGGTCACTTCCATCATGAATTAAAGCAAAGGCAATAAAACGTGCGCTGTAGGGTTCACGAGCGATGTCGATCAACGGTTGGGGCAATTGACCAATGAGTTGTTGACCAACTTCGCTGAGTTGATCGGAAGTTGGTGCTTCTTCTACGTATTGCGAATGTTGTTGAGACGAAAATCCACTCGACATTTGGTTGTCAAAGGCGGGGGCCTGTTGCGATGATGCCCTTTTAAAACGGCCGTCCCACTGAGGTTCGATACGTCGAATTCTTTCTTCTAGAGGTGGGTGAGTTGCAAAAAATCCCGACAGTCCAGAAAGTTGGGCTTGCCCAAACATCATATGGCTAAATTCACTCGTGGCGCGAGCATCGAGTGTTGAGCCGTACGAATCGCTGCCAATTTTTTTGAGCGCACCAGCGATCCCTTGATCGTTGCGAGTAAATTGCACGGCACTGGCATCGGCAAGAAATTCACGCTGCCTAGAAATTGCGGCTTTGATCATTGAGCCAAACAGAGTGCCAAGCCAACCTAAAACCAAACAGACCAGTGCGATCATAAAAATGATGGCAAAGCCTTTGTCTGAATCGGATGAACGACGTGATACTCGGCTTGAGCGAGGCATGTTGTCGAGAACCAGATGACCAAAGTGCGCGATACAAGTGATGCCAAATAATATCCCGATTAGACGTGTGTTCAGGCGCATGTCACCGTTTAATATATGACTAAACTCATGAGCGATAACGCCTTGTAGTTCATCTCGGCTAAAGCTGTCTAATGCCCCCTGAGTGATACCAATTACGGCGTCATCAATACTCATTCCAGCAGCAAAGGCATTGATTCCCCGTTCGTGTTCCATCAAATAAACTGGCGGCACAGGCACACCTGCGGCAATCGCCATCTCTTCAACGACGTTCAAAAGTTGGCGATGTTTACGACTTGTGGTGTCGGTGGAAACAAGTTTCCCGCCCATACTCTCGGCGACACCACGGCCTCCATTGGATTTGAGATCGGAGAGGCGAATTAAGGAGCTCATGCCGATGACAAAAGCGACACCGGCAAAGCAAATGAGACTATAGCTTACCGCCGTGTGCGTATCGAAAGGGGTTTCTGTTACCCCAAAATAGATCGCGATCGACAAAGTACTCACCAAAGCGGTGATGGTGAGCACGGCAAAGGTAAACAGAAAAACCAAGAGTCCAGTTCGCTGCCGAGCGGCATCTTGATGCTGAAAAAAATCCATTAGAAGGTCACCTTAGGTGCTTCTTGAATCGCTTCACTGTCGGCAAACTCAAGGAGTTTTCCATCAAGGAAACCAAACATATTTGCAAATAGCACAGGGGGGAAGGTTTGCTTGTATGTGTTGTAACTGGTGACGGAGTCATTAAAAGCTTGGCGAGCAAAGGCGACTTTATTTTCGGTGCTGGTGAGCTCTTCTTGGAGTTGAGCCATGGTTTCATTCGCTTTCAGTTCTGGATAGGCTTCCACGACGACATTGAGTTTGCTTAGTGCATTTTTTAATACCCCTTCCGCTTGGCTGAGTAAGCTGATCGCAGAGTCGCTGTCTGGCGCAGCGCTCGCCGCTTTTAAACCTGACAGCGCTTGGTTACGAGCTTGAATCACACGTTCAAACGTCTCTTTCTCGTGCTCCATATACCCTTTAGCGGTGTTCACGAGATTCGGGATAAGGTCGTAACGTCGTTTGAGCTGCACTTCGATTTGGGCGAAGCTGTTTTTAAAGCGGTTTCGCAAAGTCACTAACTTGTTGTAGATACTGATCGCGTATACAACGATCAGCAATACGAGAACAATAAAAACGATGAATGTAGTCATGATAAATCCTATTTTCCTATACTTTGGTTTTTTATATAACCAATTGACATGAAAGGCAAATTTCGAATTTTATACCGTATTGCAACCGCGACTGATTGCACATTTATTTCTATGATTAAGTCGATATTTTCCCAACATGAAAAAGGCCAAGCAGTAGAGCTTGGCCTTGAATATACAGAAGTAGGATGAAGAACATGAGGCGATTAGGCGCTCATTGGTACCAATATCATTGTGCCAAGGATGACGGTAATCAAGCCCGCTAGCACAGGAACCGAAGTACGTTTGACGACTTCAAATGGACTGATGTGTGCCATACCAGAGGTAGCAACCACCACGCCAGAAACGGGAGAAATGGTGCGGCCAAGGTTAGAGGCTTGTAACATTGGAATAATCAAGAATGCTGGATTCAGTCCCATTTTCGCCGCCAGAGATGGGGCGAGTTCTACAAACGCGTAGAAAGGCGCATTCCCCGATCCTGTTGCGATAGCGGCTGCAACCGTAAGACCAGTCAAAATCAGCATGAGTGCGATACCACCTGCACCTGCGGTTTCTGCAAGATGAAGAAGGTTGTCAATCGCGCCAATAGACATAAGGCCTTGGGCAAATACGCCAGCGGCAACCAATAACATCACAACGCCTTTGAAGGCATCTGCCATGCCGTCGTAACACGCATCGAGATCGTCGAGTGATTTCTTACCATCAAATTTGTTCACCACGTAATGGACCAATGCACCGATAAAGATCGACAGTACAACAATGGTATAGATATCGAGGCTTAATCCAGGAATGGTGCGGCCATTAAATAAGAAAACACCAATGATCGGTAGGAATGGCAGCAGCGCATAGAATGCAGGTGCATCGGCTTTGATTTCCGAAACGTCGATCTTTTCCATTGGGGTGTTGTCTTTCTTATCAAGGTATTTGTTCCAGAAGAAAGCGGCGACCGACATAACAATAATGGCGCAAATAGAAACAGGCAGAACGGTTTGCACTGCAAACACATCCAGCGCTAGGCCCGATTTTTCCGCAGCAATTACAACGTCACCTGAGGTCGGGGACAAAATGATCGCTGCTGGAGATGCACAGACTGCCGCGGCAGCAGGGCGAGAAATGCCCATTGCGGTCATCATTGGGAAAAGGGTTGCCATCAAAAGCACGCCCAAACCAGTTGCAGAGCTTACGGCAAGAGACATTAAGCACGCAACAATATAGGCCGCTACCAACAAAACGTAAGGCGATTTAATAACGGAAAGAGGTTTAGAAAACTGTTTTACAACCACATTATTGGCGCCGATATGTGTCATGTAAGCGGCGAAACCACAAAGTAACATGATTTGCATACCCAAGCCGCCGCCACGGTTTTGTAGCATAAATTTTACGTATTCTAATGAGTCAGTCACCATGTTACCCGTTGAGGTAATTTTTGCAGGTAGAACCGTGTGGCCCAGTACACCGGTAAGAATAAGTAGCAGAATACCTGCAGTCAGTAGCACACCTGCCGCTTTGTAACCCTTGACGATGAAGTAACCAACCGCAACGGTCACTACCAGTCCAATTAAGAGCTCTAGCATAGAAATCTCCATGAAATATTAAAAAATGAGGAAGAACTGTTTCAATATGTGTCAATGAATGTACAGAAAAGCGTTCTGTAGCACGAGGGCTAGTTGCGCATTGAATGATCTAAAGCAAGTTTTGTATCAATAAAAATTACTAGTTGGATATAATGTGCAACTAGCGTTTTAGTGGTGTTATATCCTGGTAATTATATTGTATTAGACATAATTGAAACCTAGGTAACATGAAGGGGAATCGTCTCGTTAGAGAAATGTGAGTGAAATTTGCTGTTGATTATTTAAGCGAGCTGTAAGGGGCTTAAAGATAAGAATAGGGCTGATTTTTAATCAGATGGAAGTAACCCCAGTGAAGGTATGGTGGAGTGGTCACTTCCATTTTGTTGGTGAGTCAATGTTCTAAGGGCAGGGCAGCACTTCTAACTCATACTGGGTATTTTCTGTGATAGGCGGTGCATAGCGGACGCCACATTGTGTCATGCTGGCATTGGCATCACCGCGTACAGCCACCACCACTTCTCGTGGTTTAGGGTTGTTCTGATCATAAGGGTGGCGAAGTACTTGCCAGTCCGAGCCTTCCCCTTTGAGATTCGCGACCACAATGGTTAAGCCAGTGTCATCGGCATCAGGATAGCCATATAGAAATGTACAATGCTCAGAACCACCAATTTGGCAACCCGTAAAAGGTAAGCTGGTTTTTGGGGTTGGCGGTGTGATATCTGGGTCAGTTGCACTGTTCGAGATGAAACGATAATGCTCTAAACCCGCCATGGCCATTTTGCCATATCCCATCGCCAAACCGGCAGCGATGGCGCCTCGCATGCCTTCTAGCCGTGCCACTTTGGCATCGTCTTGAAGGTTTAAGAATCTTGGTGCCACAGTCACGGCAAGTATGCCTAATATGACGATGACGACCACTAGTTCGATCAGAGTGAAACCCGCGTGCTTTTTCATCCGTACTCCACTACTCAGATAAAATGTCGCCTTAAACAAGCTCAAAGCGAACGGCGCAGCGATTATATTCCTCTGATAGAAATAAACATAGAGTTACAACTCTAAGTTGAATGTTTGTAAGTGTATTGTTTGGATGACAAGTGGAGATGAGCAGAAACGAAAACGGAGGGAAGCCCCTCCGTGAATTCAAATGACCACACTAGGAAAGTGCGAGGTCGACAATAATGGCGTGTTTCGCGCTATTTCCCACCTATGCTCAAGCGAGAGAAACGTACCTTTGGTGCGAAGAATGAGCCGCCGTCGTTGGATTCCAGTACCGACCCTAACGCATCAACCTCTTTCAACATTTGATAGAAATTACCTGCGACCGTAATGCCACGAACGGGCTGGATTCTTTGGCCATCTCGACAAAGGAATCCGCTTGCGCCGAATGAGAAATCACCGCTAATAAAATCTGCGCCAGAGTGTACACCTTGCAGCTCAACAAGCTCGAGATACTCGCCAGCAGTGACGTCTGAGAAGCTACTTGTGCCAGCGTTAATCACTTTATGGTGTGCTGAAATTTCCAAGCCTTCTTTTGGTCCACGTGATGCATGCCCAGTGTTTTCAACACCAAAAAAAGAGGCCGTTTGACTGTTGTGCAGCAGTGAATTGAGTTCACCCTCGCCGATCAAGACCAAATCACGCGCGGCAAAACCTTCGCTGTCAAAGCTATGGATACGGAACCCACCTTCTACATAGGCTTTACTGGAGAAAGAAATAAGTGGACTGGCGATCACGCTGCCAACCTTATCGCGCAGAGGGCTCAAGCCTTTCATCGCAACAGAGGCAGAAAAACAAGCTGAAAACGCGCCAAACAATTCGCTTAGGGCATCAATGTCGAAAATGACCGCATAGTTACCCGTCGTAACCGCTTCGCCATCGAGCAGATCTTTGGCGAGTTGGTAACCTGCTTCAATACAATACTCAGGATCGAGATCGATATAACGTCGGCCAATGCTCATCGCCCCCGCCATAGATTGCTTGCCCTCTTTTTCAAACAGCGTGTAAGCGTAAGCCGAGTGATAACGCTCCGCCTGCTCGCAAAGTGTCCCTTGGCTGTTTGCAATCAAAATCTGCGATCGGTTATCGCTGTAGCCGTTGTACGGCGAGCTTGTTGCGTGTGGGCGGCTTACGACACCTTGCTCCAAGCGCAAGCTCAAAGCGATTTTGTCATCCACAGTGGCATCACATTCTTGATTAAGCTCCGCGTAGTCGCTGATGATTTGACTGCCGACCACACTGATTTTTTGGTGAGGGTCAATCTTGGCGTATTTGGCACTTTCTAACGCATTATTAAGCATCATGTCGAGGCTTTCTGTTGCGAGAGATTCAGAGTAACTGGTTGCTACGCGGTCATCTTTGACCACCCGAATGCCGATAACCTGCGAGGTGCTGACTTTGTATTCGTCTAGCTGGCCTTTATTGGCTTTGAGCGAAAAGTTGTCATTGGCTTGTGCGATGATGTCCGCTTGTGCGCCACGCTTTTGAGTTTCCGCCAAAAGATGATCGATGGCGTTAAGCAGTGATTGTTTCTGGCTCATTAGTTACCACCTCCAACGAGAATCTTATCCACTTTCAACGAGGGCTGACCGACGGTGGTCGGAACTGAGCCACTGACCGAACCACACATACCGGGTGCAAGAGCCATGTCTTTGCCCACCATGCTGATCTCTTTGAGAACTTTGGGCCCGGTGCTAATGAGGGTCGCGGTTTTTAATGGTTTGGTGATTTTGCCATTTTCGATGAGGTACGCTTCACGTACGGCGAAGTTAAATTCGCCCGTGCCCGGTTGAACCGAACCTCCGCCCAATTTCTTGGCGTAAATGCCTTTCTCAATGCTTGAGATCATCTCATCAAAAGAACTTTCACCTTCTTCAATAAAGGTATTTCTCATGCGAGAGGTTGGCGCGAATTTATAGTTTTGGCGTCGGCCTGAGCCCGTTGGCGCGTAACCGGTTTTTAGGCCACCCATTTTGTCGACCATGAAACTGGTAAGCTTGCCATCTTTAATAAGCTGAGTGCGTTGAGTCTCCATGCCTTCATCGTCAATATGAATCGAGCCCCATTCGTTGGTCATGGTGCCATCGTCGACGGCACTCACGGCAGAATGTGCGATCATTTCGCCCATTTTGTCATGGAAAACAGACGCTTTTTTGGCAACTGAGGTGGTTTCTAGCAAGTGACCACAGGCTTCATGGAAAATAACGCCACCAAAACCGTTGCCAATCACGACGGGCATTTCGCCAGAAGGGCAGACATCGGCATTCAATTTCACCAGTGCTTGCTCTGCGACTTCTTGCCCTAGTGCTTTAGCGTCCAATTGCTGGCTAAACTCCCAGCCCATTAATGCACCAGGGCCTTCCATACCAACGCTTTGCTCGCTGCCATCTTGAGCTACAGCGTTTGTTGCCACACGAACGTAGTGTCGTGTATCACCGATATGCAAACCTTCTGAGTTAAAGATCTCAATTTGCTGCTCACGTTGTAACACTGAGCCCATGAACTGCGTAATCTTGTCACTTTGCGCTCGAGCGGCGAGATCTGCTTGATGCAAGAAGGCAATTTTTGAATCCAAATACGGGTCTTTGTTGAGTGGCTGATGTGAGATGTGTTGCATCGGGTATCGAATAAGATTCAATGAGCCAGCTTGAGCGATTTGATCGCGCTTGTCTTTTGCCGCGAGGAGGCTAGTCACGCGTTTCAACTCACTTTCTTCGGTGCTGTTGGTAAAACCATACAGGACTTTATGGCCGAAAAAGAGTCGGATACCAATACCAAAATCGATACCAGAGTTTATTTTGTCGACTTCCTGAGAGTTGAATTGAATGCTGTTTGTCTGATGATGTTCGACAAACAACTCCGCAAAGTCGGCCCCTAGAAATAGGGCATGATCAATAACCGCTTTCGCGGTAACGGGGTTAAGCATGAAATCTCCTTGCTAGATTATCCGGAATGTCATTTCTCCGGAGCAAATAATGTTTTGACTTCAGCGTAGTCAATCTGCCAGAGAATCTTAACATTTTATTAAAGTATTTTTGTCCTGAAGCTGAGTGTTTTACTCTAATGCGATCTGGATCTTACGCCATAAAGTGACGATTAGTAAGAAAAAAGCTCGGCAAAACAGCATCCTAAAAAAATAAAGGCTGGCAAAATGCCAGCCTTAAAGGATTAAGTCATTATAGACTGTAGGGGAATTACTGCTGCTTTTCTAGGAAAGCAACCGCTTTATCTGGAAAGTCGGTGAACAAGCCATCCACTTTGACTTGGTTGTAAAAGACGTCGAGCATGCCCTCGAAATCGGTCGCATAAGGGGCAATTCGACCAGGATCGGCACGGAAGGTGTAAGGATGAACCGCTAATCCCGCTTGTTTAGCCTCATTCATCAGTGGTAATACAATGATGTTCTCTTTCGTGGATTTGTCATCGACCAGCATCGGTTTCCAAGGGCCAATGCCTTCTGCGTATGTCGCCACTTCTTGCATCGCACCGGGTTTAAACATCCAATCGTAGTCATAAGGTGTTGCTTGGTTACCGTTGTACACCATGGTTTCGTTCCAATCCGTGTAGGCCATGAGCTGAACCAATTTTAGGTCCATTTTCATTGCTGGCATTAACTCATCGTTAATGCGTTTTAGTTCAATGGGATCGAAACATTGCAAATAGACTTTGCTGTTCTTATCGGTATAGCCATACGCTTTCAACGTATTAAGAACCGCTTTACTGATGTCTTTACCTTCGTGACGATGGAACCAAGGTGCTTTGATCTCAGGATAAATGCCGATGTCATAGCCTAGGGTTTTGTTTAAGCCTTGAATCAGCTCAATTTCTTCAGCCAGTGTTGGGACAGTGAAATCAGACTTCCACATGGGAAAGCGAGTCGGGTAGCCCTGAACTTTGTTGCCTTTATCATCGATGTTGAAGCCTTCGGTCACTTTCAGCGTTTTGATCTCAGCCAAAGTAAAGTCGATGGCGTAGTAGCGGCCATCTGCACGTGCGCGATTGGGGAATTTCTCAGCTACATCGGTCACGCGATCCAGGTAGTGGTCGTGCAATACAACCAGTTGGTCGTCTTTGGTCATGACGACATCTTGCTCGATGTAATCGGGCTTCATGGCATAAGCCAAGGTTTTCGCTTCCAGTGTGTGCTCAGGCAAATAGCCAGAGGCACCACGATGAGCAATAACAAGAGGTTCGGCAAAAACAGAAGTGGTTAACAGGCCAGCAAGGGAAAGAAAAAGGGGGGTAAGTTTCATGATGAGTTCCTTGTTCTGATAGCGATATTTTGGTTGGGTATATATCAGAGGCGCTTATGGTGACGGAGGAATATGAATGCTCCATGACACTCGCGCTTATTTCTTTTCTACTAGAAGAGGTTGAGGTTTTGGTTTGCTTACGCTCGTGGGCGTCACTCACTTTCCACCTACCTGTCACTCCGAGTAGTCTGGACATAAAAAATGGCCCATCAGTTCGACTAAGCAAAAAGATGGGCCTGAGGAAGTTCAGTTACGCGATGGCTTCTTGTTCTTTTTCCTTCTCTTTTTGTTTGGCATCATGATGGGCTTTTTCTCCCAGTAATGCGTAAGTCAAACAAACGATAGAAGTGATACAAGAACCAACCAGAATAATGAAGCCACCATCCCAGCCGAAATGGTCTACGGTGTAACCTAATACCGCGTTGGCTGCCACGGCACCACCTAGGTAACCAAATAGACCAGTCAAACCTGCTGCTGTACCTGCCGCTTTCTTCGGAGCAAGCTCAAGCGCATAAAGGCCGATAAGCATTACAGGACCGTAGATCAGGAAGCCGATTGCTACCAGCGCCGCCATATCAACACCTGGATTACCCGCTGGGTTGAACCAGTAAACAAGAACCGCCAGAGTGACAAGGAACATAAATAGGATGCCAGCTGGTGCGCGGCGGCCTTTGAACAGTTTATCTGAAATCCAACCACACAATAGCGTGCCCGGAATACCCGCCCATTCGTATAGGAAGTAAGCCCAAGATGATTTATCTACCGTGAACTCTTTCGCTTCTTTTAAGTACACAGGCGCCCAGTCCAACACGCCGTAACGAATCAAATAGACGAAAGCATTAGCAATAGCTATTGACCACAAAAGTTTGTTTGAAAATACATACTTAAAGAAAATTTCTTTTGCGGTCATCTCTGTTTCATGAGATGTGTTGTAATCATCTGGGTAGTCGTTTTTGTACTCTTCAATTGGCGGTAGGCCACAGGATTGTGGGGTATCACGCACGGTGAACCAGATGAATAACGCGACTATCATGGCGAAAAATGCAGGCACATAAAACGCGGTGCGCCAATCATCATTAAACATCCACAAACCAAATAGGAAGATAGGACCAATCAAGCCACCACCGACGTTGTGTGCCACGTTCCAAACTGACACGATCTCACCACGTTCTTTACGTGACCACCAATGCACCATGGTGCGCCCACACGCAGGCCAACCCATACCTTGGAACCATCCGTTGAGGAACAGCAAGATAAACATTGCCGTGATGCTGCCAGTTGCCCATGGCATAAAACCGAAGCAGAACATGACCAGGGAGGACATCACCAAACCCGCACTTAAGAAATAGCGAGGATCAGAACGGTCAGAGACGCTGCCCATTAAAAACTTAGACAGGCCATAAGCAATGGAGACGGCGGCCAAAGCCACGCCAAGATCGCCACGGCTAAAGCCTTGTTCAATCAGGTAGGGCATTGCCAAACTGAAGTTCTTGCGGACAAGGTAGTAGCCAGCGTAGCCGACGAAAATACCGATGAACAATTGCCAGCGTAGACGGGAGTAGGTGCTGTCGAGCGAGTCGCTGGATACGCGATCGATATGCGCCTTAGGTTTGAATATACCAAACATGGAAAGCCTCTTATTGTATTTTGCGATGGTATCGAAAAGAGTCCGAAGTAAGGTGTAGGGTAATCAGGAACTCATTTCGTTAGTGTGCGAACGAGCAAACGGTTTCGTTCGAAAGCGTGGGAATTTTCGTATTCTATGAAAGTAATTTCTGTGAGAAATGTTACATTTCAATTAATTAATTTACAAAATAGAGTATTAACTTAAGGTTATGGATTGCTGATCTCACTTTCAACAAAGTTCGAAAATCCAAAAAAGAGGCGAATCGATTGATAAATGAGCAAACGAAAGTAAAAGGTCACTGACAAGACCTTAGAGAAGGAAACAAACTCAATCACGTGGCTCGGGATAAAAAGAAGGAAAGTCGATGACGAATAGATGGCGAGTAAAGAAAAACGCTCCCGAATACACTGGGAGCGTTTGGGTGTCGCTAAGGTCAATAAACCCTAGAGTTTGACTTGTTGTAATGTGGGTTTCCAACGCGCCTGAGTTGCTTCATTTTCAGGGGTTACTTGAACATTACGGCCACCGACAATGTTTAGAAGGTAGCGAGTATTGTTGCCATCAACATAGCGGCTGATGAGCTTATCGCCTTCCCAATACCATTTCTGTGCTAAGTTCGCACCACACTGTTCGACTGTGAGCGTTTTGTCTGCGTTTACGGTCAAACAACGATCGGATGCCACTCGGCTACGGTAACGTTCTTCTTTATCTAGGCCCCAAACTTGGTTCCAACTGCCGTGACAGCTCCAGCCGTTAACCGAACCACCCGCAACCGTTTTGTCACCGTTCTCACCATAAACATCTAGGCAGAGATCGTTGTTGCTCAGTGACTGTAGTGTAACGTGTGCTTCCGCTTCAAACAGTGGATGATTCCAGTCGATGCGAATACGTTGTTTCACGGTACTGCTGTTGGTTGACGAGCCCGCAGAACCATAAACTGAGAAAAGTGCTGAAGGGATTACCGTACCAAAGCGTGCACGATAGTTGAGTTTCACGCCCATCTCGAAATCCGTTACGCCGGTTTCAGACACAGGCGCTTCGTACAAAACGTCATAGTTCGGTTTGAAGTTGGAATAAGAGATTGGGTTGAACTTCGTCTTATCAAATACCCAGCCACTGCCCCAGTGAGCGGCGGTGAAATAGCATCCAAGCTCTTGGCGGCGCAGTTCATCACACTCACCAAACTCACGCTCGAATGAAATATCAAAATCACTCAGTGATGAGCGGTTGTTGATGCGATAGTCTTTTGTATCAAACACCAAGGTTTTCGAGTAGTTGTAAGTAAATGAGCCACTGACTTCGCCACCTACTTTCGGGCCGTCTTTGTTCACTTCCGCGCCTACTTTACCGTTAATACCTATGGAGTAACCGTAAGTATCACGGTGTTGGTAGTTTTTGTTCTCATTCTGCGGTAGGTCACGCGCTTTTTTCGGTGTGTAACCCGAAACCGGTTTCACCCAAAGGTCATAACTGCTGGCGAATGGGCCAATGTAAGTGCGGCGGTTTGCCCAACTCTGGAACCAACTGTGATCTTGCTGTAGCTCGTTAACCAAATGGATACCCGTGCCAGGCTTGTCGGCATCGACGGTAAAGCGGACAATTTTGGCGTCAGGAGTAAAACCATCTGACGTTGCCGATTGCACCGAGCGCATCTGTGCCACATTGACGCGAACATCGATGGACGCGCTCGCATTACACCAGTCTCGTGTGGCGTTGAAATCACCACTTGTGTGTAGCACGCACTTAATTTTTGAGCTGGTGATATAAATAGGTTTCTCAACAATCGGCACATATTCTTGTGCGCCAACCTGTACCGCGGTAGCTAAAAGAGAAAGGGTAAACAGAGTTATTTTTTTCATCTTATTTTCCCTCAGATTGGAAGCGGTCTAGGGCATGAGTAAGAGAAAGTTTAACGCTCTCTAACTCGGCTTGGGGATCGTTGATGGGATTATCATTCTCGTCGGTGACATCACTGACGATCGCATTGACTAAGGCGTCGCCTTGATAAACCCCAGTGACAACAACGGGTGCTGACAGTCCTAAACCAGTGAGTTTCTGGCTCCAATCAAGCCTTGCGTCGTCACCTGCAATTTGAGTCAAATCAATCACCACGGTGCTACCGGAGATGATATGACTTTTTGCTTGAGTGATTTCATCATCTGTTGCTGTTCCTACATTGACATACAACACATCATTACTGTTTAACTGGCCGTTAAACAGAGTGACATTTTGTTGGTACTGCTCGGCAATGGTTTGTGAAAGCTCACTTTCGCTGCCCAAAATTTGAACATCAGCAAAAGCATTCGCCGCAAACAAACAGCAGAGTAGGGTAAGGCGTCCTACATTTCTATTTTTGTTATTAAGCATAGATTCCTCATTACGAGTAAGGGTTATTATTGTTATTTTCTCCATAACATTAATATTTTTATGGAGATTGTTTGGTTCGTCCTTGAGAATAGATATGCACCAAAATCCTGTTGGCTATTTATTAATAATCCTGAAAATATTTCATATAAATAAAATAAAAGTATTTTTTGGCTCATTATCACAAGATCAACAGATTAATATCTGATCTATTATTGTTTTAAAAGTGATCTAATATAAGTGTTTTCTAAATTTAACTTCTTGATTAATGTTGGTGTTGTTATTTTAAATTGTTGTTTTTAAGTGGTTTTTGTTTTGCCTTTTAATTCGTAAGAATTAACTAAAAAAGAGGTCGGTTAATTAGTTGGCTTTAATTTAATCATTTCTTAATTATTGGGTTGGATTTTGAAATTGATAAAAATGAAATCTATTTATTCATATTTGACATCACTAAATTATTTAATGCAGAAATTCATTTTTAGAATTATTGCTCTAAAATAAGTTTGTTTTTATTCAATGAAAAAGCGAAATAGGTTTTGATTGTGATTTCGCTATTTTTGGTATGTTTTAACTCTCTTAAGTCCTCAGGAAAAATTCACGGTTTTAGTGATTAGATACTGAACGTTGGATGTTGAAAGTTAAGAGCTTGGTCATGATTTATTTTTAGCTTCGAATTTATAATGTGCGGGAACACTGGCATCGAGGATGCCCAAGCACTTTTGTGTGAGGGCGGTGACAGGTGTTGAGCTAAATCAATAACAAAAGAGCAGGATTACAATGCTTAGAAAACTTTCTTTAAAAAACAAACTCGCTGTTTCAGCGAGCGCTGCCATTATTGTCGGGGGACTTTTGGTTGAAGCGCTATCATTTAACGCTTCGCTAAATCGGTTGGAAGTCGAGGTGCAACAGCGCCTGACCAGTACCACCGCATCATACAATCAATATGTTACGGACTGGTTACTTTCAAAAGAGCGAGCGTTAACGGCGCTATCCTCTGAAGTCGACAAACAGTCCATTGTGACTCATTTAAAACAGGTGAAAGATTCGGCCAGTTTTGACAATGTCTTTCTCGCCTACCCAGATGGTGCTCAAGACAACGCGAATGGTGTGGTTTTACCGCCGGGGAACGATGATCCTCGCCAATGGGGTTGGTATAAAAACGCCATGGCGAATCCAGCTAAAGTCTTTATGGATAACCCAACTGTCGCCGCGGCGACCGGGGCAAACGTGGTCTCATTGGGTAAAGCTCTTTCGTTGCATGGCCAGCAAGTGGTGTTGGGGGCGGATGTCGAAATCACCGACATTCTCAACAGTATGGCTAAGGTAATCTTACCCGGTGAAGGTTATATGTTTATTGCCAACCAGCAAGGCAATGTGTTTACCCACTCTGACACCAAGTTGCTGAATCAACCGGTCAGTCAACTTGGCTTGAAGTTTAATGACATCACCCAAGCTGCGCGAGACGGCAAAGATATCTATGTGGATGTCTTTGGTGAAAAATCCGTGGTGTATGCAAAAGCGATAGAAGGCACGCAACTGACGACCGTGAGTGTTATCAATTACAACTCCCTGGTTGAGCCGTTGTTTGATGCTGTCATCGGCCAAATTCTGGTCACCGCGGTGGTGGTGATTGTGTGTACGCTACTGTTCAATATGTTATGTAACTTGCTGTTCCGTCCGCTAAATAACGTGTCTGTGGCGCTTGAACAGATTGCAAACGGCAGTGGTGATTTGAGGCAACGCATTGTGGTTGAAAGCGATGATGAAGTGGGTAAATTGGCTCACAATTTCAATACATTTGTCGCGAGTCTGCAGCAACTGATCGGTCACATTCGAGAGCAGTCTCATCAACTTACTCAACAGTCGGATAAAAGTACTTACCGCGCGAACAGTGCAGTGAATGAAATTCATCACCAACAACAAGAAATCACCATGGTTGCGACGGCGGTAACTGAACTGGCCAGTGCCACGCAAGAAATCGCATCGCATGCGGAGCAAACCGCCCGCGCAGCACAGGATTCTGCTGCCAGCACCAACGATGGTCATGCCTTGGTGCTTCATACCAAGTCTTCGATCAATAGCCTTGCAAGCGAACTGGACCAAGCGAGCAACGTGATTTCGGATCTTAATCGTCATGCTCAAGAAATTTCGACCGTACTTGCTACTATTCAAGGCATTGCGGAACAAACCAACTTGTTGGCATTGAACGCGGCGATTGAAGCGGCTCGCGCTGGGGAGCAAGGGCGTGGCTTTGCGGTTGTGGCGGATGAAGTGCGTGTGTTGTCACAGCGTACTCACTCTTCGACAGAAGAGATCAAATCCACCATCGATGCCTTACAACAAATTACGCATCGTGCGGTGAACTTGATGGAAAACAGCTCGAAGTTAGCTGGCAACTCGGTTGCTGATGCGGATAAAGCGACGCAAGCATTGGAAGAAATCAACACAGCGGTGACACTCATTAGCGACATGGCGACGCAAATCGCCACAGCAGCTGAAGAGCAAACCCATGTGACCAGCGAGATCACCCAAAACATCACGTCGATCAAAGATGTGGCCGATCAGTTGGTGGTCAGCTCACAAGACAGCTCCGTGGAGTCGAACCAGCTAAAAGAGCAAGCAGAGGAACTCAGCGCGAAAGTGGCCACGTTTAAGTTGTCATAACTATTTGTTCTTAAAAGAGTATGTTTAAGAAATAAAACGGCGTCTTCGGACGCCGTTGTTTTGAAGCAAGATCACACAGTGATAAATCAATCAAACTGGTTGAGTATAAATTTAGAGTTAAAACCCAGAAATTTGTAAAGCGAAACGTATATTCTCAGTTATTCAACAATGTTTATAACTACAATGAGAGTCAACTATGCAATTTAGTTTGAAGAGGAAGATGGTTTCCTCGGTTGTTTTGGCTATTGCAATCACATCTGCCACTTTACTGTTCGTCGGATACAAAACGTTTAACACTCACAGCTGGCGTGCGATTGAAAGTGAGAGTCGCAACACGCTTGAAGCGCATGCCAAAGGCATTGCCGATTGGTTTCATGATAAGCAATTGGCGGTGAAGGGGTTAAGAGAAGAGATTGAACGTAACCCTGATCTCGACATTGTGCCTCACCTGCGTCAAACCCTTATTGCTGGTGGCTTTGGCTTAAGCTATTACGGTAACGAGCAAGGTGACATGTTCCGTCATGATCCTTCACTAAACAAACCCGGTTACGACCCGCGTGCTCGTGGCTGGTACAAAGAAGCCAAAGCGGAAGATCGCGCGATTACCACTGCGCCTTATGTCAGTGTGACCATGCAAACCTTGGTGGTGACTTTAACGGATCCAGTGCGTCAAAACGGCAAGTTAATTGGTGTTGCGGCATCCAATCTTGCGTTGGATAAACTGATCAAAGACGTTTTAGCGATTCAAGTGCCAGGGAATGGTCAAGCCATTCTGGTCAACCGTAAAGGGGCTATCGTGGCACACCCAAATAAAGATGTGCTGCTGAAACCCATCCATGAGATCGCTTCTGAGCTGAATATTACCCAACTGATTCAAGCGGCAGACAGCGATACCGCCATCTACGCGACGGTAAATGGGGCTGAGAAAGTGATCATGGCGCAACCGATCGAGTACACCGACTGGTTACTTGTGATGGAGATGGACAAAGCCACACTTGAAGAACCGATTACGGACATGCTGTTTAGTCAGGCGTTAATCGGTTTGTTGGTCTTGGTGATCATGGCCGCTGCAACCTCATGGTTTGTTGCAAGACAGTTAATCGAACTGGGCCGTGTTAGCGAAGCGTTGGCGGATATTGCCGAAGGTGATGGCGACTTAACCCGCCGTTTGCAAGTGACCAGCCAAGACGAAGTGGGCCAACTGGCTGAGAAGTTCAACAAGTTCGTCGACCGCTTACATGTGATGGTGAAAAATGTGCGCGACGTTTCTGGCGCATTGAACCTCGGAGCTGACGAAGCAGCGCGTACTGCAACCCAGCGCAGCAACAGCATTCGCCAGCAGCAAGATGAAATTACGATGGTGGCCACCGCGGTAACGGAAATGGCGTCAGCGACGGCAGAAATTGCAGGCAACGCTGACAACACAGCGAAGAATGCCAACCAGTCGGTGGAGCTGAGTCAGCATGGTTTCCAACAAATGACCAAGAGCCAAGACTCTATTCATTCGCTGGCGAGTGAGCTCAACAATGCCGTAGAAATTATTGGTGAGCTGGAAGCGCATGGTCAGCAAATATCGACCATTCTCGCAACGATTAGAGACATTGCTGAACAAACCAACTTACTGGCGTTGAATGCAGCAATTGAAGCCGCGCGTGCCGGTGAACAAGGCCGCGGTTTTGCGGTGGTTGCGGATGAAGTTCGTGTTCTGTCTCAACGTACTCATGCTTCAACAGAAGAGATCCAAAGTAAGATTCAAGGGCTGCAAAAAGCCACAAACGATGCGGTGTCTGTGATGAAGCAAAGCCATCAATTAGCCGAGACCAGTGTTGCGGATGTGAATCTAACGGGCGAGAGTTTGACTGCGATTGGTGAAGCGATTCAAACCATCAGCGATATGGCCACGCAAATTGCGTCGGCGGCTGAAGAGCAATCGCTGGTGACCGCCGATATCAATGGTAATACGGAATCGGTGCGTGAAGTGAGTGATCGACTCGCACACGACGCCATCGACGCGGTTGAACAAGCCAAACGTCTGCATGCGCTTGCGGGCGACTTGGATAGAGAGATTTCTCGCTTTAAGTTGTAACGTCGAGCTTCTAGAACCATTGATTGGTACAGTACTCATAAAATCGGCACCTCAGGTGCCGATTTTTTTGGTGTCATACTTGCTTTTTAGAGCATGTACATGCGCGCACTGCGAGCTGGAATTCGGAAGGTGTGGTAACGCGAACTCACGGTTTCATTCGCGCCAGTGAGTGTATCGGTGTAAGGCTGATACCAGTTGAACTCATGCTGATAGGTGTCAACGGTATGAGAACGCTCTTCACCACATTTATTAATGCCGACCACCCCTTGTTTACCACGCTTAAACATCAGCAGACACTGATCGCTGTATAGCATCGTCATCTCTTGCCCTTGCATTTGGTTATGGAAGCGCAACATGTTCTTCATCAGGTCACGGTTCCAAACGCCTTCCCAACGGCGATTATCACGATCTTCGTTATCAGGTAAGTTGTCGCTGTAAATCAGAGGTGTGCCGCCATCTTTACCGAGGATATAAGCGTAAGCCAACTCTTCATCTTTCGGATCCATGATTTGATAACGGAAACCGTCGTTCGTTGGGATGTCGTGCGTGATGGTAAAGGTAATTGAACGTGCGTTTTCAAGCCCTTGGCCATAGGCTTGTGGATCATGAAGCATGTTCATGCCAACGCTGTAGGAGAAGGCGTTGCGAATAGAGGCAAACAGTGGGAAATCGTAAGCCGAATGGTTGGTGGCGTTGAGATAAGGCGCTAAGAAGTTCTCATAGCTGGAGTCGCCTTTGCCACCGCTGGTGATCACTTCACCAAATACGTGCATTCCGGCGGTAATCTCTGGAGTGAAAATCTGGTCGATTTGATATTGGCTCATGTGTTTAACCGCATCAATGCGGAAGCCTTTTACACCTAAACCTTTTAGCGCATTCAAATACAAACGTTGTTGCGACACCACCCAGTTGTTAGGGTCTAAGTCTGGCAGCCCTCGGTCACCTGCGCCGCCACAAAGACGCCAGTATTGCACATTGCCGGCATCATTCCAGTCGCTAATACAACCTTCTGGGTGGAAGTCAAAGCCCGAGAATAGGTTTTCCGTTAAATTGCCAAAAAGCGTTTGGTCCGCGTAATAGCTGGCGTTAGCAGCGTATTGTTGCAGCACTTCACTGCCAGGGTAATTTAAGTCTTCACGCTTCCATGTTTCATTAGCCATATGGTTCAGTACCACATCGGCATACACATCAACGCCGACCGCCTTCAGCGCATCAATCATGGATTTTAAGTCACTTTTGTTGCCAAGTGGCGAATCGATGACGCGCAGATCTTGCGGTTGATAACGTGCCCACCATTCATTGCCACTTGATTTCAGGGCTGGAGAAATCAGCACTTTTTTATAACCCGCCGCCGCGATTTGCGAGGCGTTTTGTGTGACGTCGGAGTACTTCCAGTTAAACGCATGCAAAATGGCGTCAGCGTTGGCGGTACTGGAGAGGCTACAAGCGATGGCAGCAGAGAGAAAAACGAATTTTGACGGTTTCATAGGGTATGTCTCTTATTATCGGTATGACTTCAAAAGGGTTTGCCTGCGTGAAGCGTTGTCGCTTTAACGGAATGACGTTAAGCACCACTCTTAGCCGCTTGGCGACATCAATCATAAAAAAACCATCAATAATATGAATGTCATTAATGGGGGGGCGGAAGGTAAATCACAGTGTGTAGGGGTGGGATTTATAAAATTGTGCGCTTGAATTTATTTTGCACGCTTTGCCAAATGTACAATTTATTTTAGTGCAAGTTGTTGTATTTAAACGAATTGATTAACATCACTTTTTGTATGCATCTAGGGCTAGTCATCGCTTGCGCTCTCGGTTAAGGTTACGGCCATTAACCCTTTCTAGGCGAACGAGATGAGTCTTTCTTTTTCAAATATCCAACGTTCACAGTTGCCCGATATAGAGGCAATGGAAAAACAGTTATTCGCTCAACACGGTTATCCGGCGTTCTTTTTACGCCAAGCTTATGATTGCTGGCGTAGTGGTTTTATGGTAGCTGAGTGTGGGCATCAGATTGTGGGGTATGTGCTGATTGTTCCTAAGGCAGACAACAGCAATGAAGCTTGGATGCTGTCGTTGGCAGTATCGCCAGCTTACCAAGGGCAAGGAATTGCCAAACAATTGGTGAAGTATGCGCTGGCGCGTCAGTCGCATTACCAAAAAATCTATTTGACGGTTGCGCCAGACAACCTGCCAGCGCGCGCCATCTATCAATCCTGTGGCTTTGAAATCCTCACCGAGGAAGAGAACTATTTTGATGATGGTGAAAGCCGTTTGGTGATGTGTCGTACTGCGTTTAACCCTGCCTTTACAGGTGCACAATAAGGCAACATTGTGCACCGCCATTGTGCATTATCAGTATGGGCATGGCGAGAACAGTAAGCTAATTGATTGAAATTATTGCACTGTTTGGTTTGGCACTTGCTTTGCTATTACTTTTTACAGTCACTCGCGCTGAACTATAAAACAAACTAAGCAACGTCACGGCAACGAAGCCTCTTCTGGAAACAGAAGGGGCTTTTTTCATTTTAAAGGAGTTATCTATGCATGGATGCAGCAAAACAACGTGTCCTTACTGTGGGGTCGGTTGTGGTGTGGAGGCAAAGCCAGGTGGGCTGGTAGGAGACAAAGAACATCCTGCCAATCATGGCGCATTGTGCGTCAAAGGCGCGGCGTTGGCGGAGAGTTTAAACATGCCGAGCCGTTTGCTTTATCCCAAGCTTGCCGATGAGCAAGTCAGTTGGGAGCAGGCGAGCGATTGGATTGCGCAGCGAATTCATCAGGCGATGGAACAATACGGACCAGAATCAGTGGCAATGTATGTGTCGGGGCAACTGCTTACCGAAGATTACTACGTCGCCAATAAGTTGATGAAGGGCTATGTGGGCAGCGCAAACATCGACACCAACTCGCGCTTATGTATGTCCTCGGCGGTTGCTGCTCATGTGCGAGCTTTTGGCGAAGATGTCGTCCCCGTGAGTTATGACGATCTCGAACATGCGGAGCTGATCGTGATCAGTGGTGCCAACACGGTGTGGACCCATCCCGTGTTGTTTCGCCGCATTCAGCAAATCCGTGACAGCAATCCAAACGTCAAGTTGGTGGTGATTGATCCACGCAAAACCGTCACCGCCGAGCAAGCGGACCTGCATTTGCCCATCGCCAATGACAGCGATGTCAGCTTGTTTAATGGTTTGCTTGCATATTTGATCGAGCAGCAAGGCAGTGACAAGGGCGTCGATACCGAGTTTATTGAGCAACACACCCAAGGGTTTGCTGCACTACAGGCGTTGATCTCGAGTGGGGCGTATCAATTGGAGCAAGTGGCGTTTCACTGTGGCATCGACGTTCAAGCGCTGCGCACTTTCTATCAATGGTTTTCACGCAGCAACGCGACGATGACGCTGTTTTGCCAAGGGGTCAATCAAGCGCAAAACGGGGTCGATAAAGCCAATGCCATCATCAATGCACATCTCGCCACTGGGCAAATTGGTAAGCGCGGCGCAGGGCCGTTTTCGTTGACGGGTCAGCCCAATGCCATGGGCGGCAGAGAAGTGGGTGGGCTAGCGAATCAGTTGGCGGCTCACCGAGGTTTTGATCCTGATTCCATCCGTGCTGTGCAGCGGGTTTGGCAATCGCCTCGCATTGCAGAACAACCCGGTTTAAAAGCGCTGGATCTGTTTAAGGCCGTCGAGATCGGGGAGATCAAAGTGTTGTGGATCATGGCCACCAATCCGGTGGTTTCAATGCCTGATAACCGATGGATACGCCAAGCGCTTGAACGATGCCCGTGTGTGATTGTGTCAGACATCACCGCCGATTCAGATGTTGCACACTACGCTGATTTGTTGCTACCCGCCGCTGGATGGGGAGAAAAGCAAGGAATGGTCACCAATTCTGAGCGGCGAATGTCGCGTCAGCGTCGATTTATCTCCCCTCCTGGAGAAGCCAAACCTGATTGGCAAGCCATCTGTGAAGTGGGCGCGCGTTTATCGCAAAAGTTGCAGGTGAAAAATGGCTTCGACTTTGAATCTGAAGCGGCGATTTTTCGTGAGTTTGCAAGGCTCACGGCCATTAATAGCGACAGTCACTACAAGTTGGATCTCTCTCAGTATCAGAACCTCAGTGACGAAGCCTACGAGCAGTGGCGACCAACGCAATGGGGAGGAGAGTCACCCTATGCAGATCGTCGTTTCTCTCATCCCGATGGCAAAGCCAGATTCGTCGCCGTGACGGAGCTAGCAAACAGCAGCGATGAGCCTATAGGCAGAGGGCTCTGGCGCTTAAATAGCGGACGCCAGCGTGATCAATGGCATACCATGACGCGCACGGGTCACATTGAGAAACTGGCCGCAAGTGAGCTTGAGCCTTCCGTCTATTTGAATAGTCTGTCGGCTGAAAGGCTTGAGCTGCAAGCAGGAGAGCTGGCAAACATCACCAACCCCGACACGCTGCAATCTCTGTTAGCTAAGGTGGTCATCGATGAGGCGATGGCGTTTGGTGAACTGTTTATGTCCATGCATTGGGCTGGACGCTATGGCGGTCAGAGCCAAGTTAACGCAGTAGTCAGCGCCATGGGCGACCCTATATCGGGCCAGCCTGCGTTTAAATCCGGCTTTGTTAAGGTAGAAAAAGCACCGGTCGCCAGCTTTGGCGTGATGATCAGCAAGTTCTCGCCTGCGATAGCGACAGACTATTGCGCGTACCAACATCAAGAGCAGTCCGGAGTATGGCGCAATGCAAGCTTAACCCTGCCTCCACAGCAACTGGCGGAGAGAAATCTACCGGCGGCCAGCAAGGTTCGCCGCGTGAGTTGGCAGCATGAACTCGGTTGGATCACGCTACAACTGCAAAGTCACACACATGAGGTAAGCCAAGCCAAGTTACAAGCGATCTTCATCGCCTCGTCACAACCACTCAGAGCGGACTATCAACAGTTACAAAAGCTCATTGGTGAACCCATCAACTGGCAAGCACTGATGCAAGCGGGCTTTGCCACACGTGTGAGCCAGCTTGTGTGCAGCTGTCTACGTGTAACGGACACCCAAATAGAACAAGCGATTGAGCAAAAGGGCGTGACCACGCTGGCGCAATTGCAAAACCAGCTCCAGTGTGGAACCAATTGCGGGTCGTGCATTCCGCAACTCAAACAATATTTTGCCTCTGCCATCGCGCAGCCAAGCCGTTAATCCACTCGGCTACTAAGGAAAGCATTATGGATACAAGCATCAGCACTCAATTACGTGATCGCAGCTATAGCGAACATGCGATTTGTTACCATTCATCACGCGGTTTGCAAGCCAAGAATCGGCCAACGTCAACTGGGGCAGCGGCATCAGGTTTTGTCTACTTAGTCGGCGCAGGGCCGGGCGATCCAGAACTGCTGACAGTAAAGGCGGTCAACGCTCTGCAACAGTGCGATCTGTTGGTTTATGACCGCTTGGTCAGCAAAGAAATTCTGGCACTGGTGCCAGAGCACGTTGACAAAATTTATGTGGGCAAACGCTGTGGCGAGCCGAGTCTAAAGCAAGAGGAGATCAATCAGATCCTCGTCAGCTTTGCGCAACTTGGGCGCAAAATCGTTCGGCTCAAAGGGGGCGATCCCTTCATCTTTGGCCGTGGCGGCGAAGAGGCGTTAGCGCTGGTAGAGCACAACATACGTTACTGTGTGGTTCCCGGCATCACAGCCGCCATAGGCTGTGCGGCGAGCTGCGCTATTCCGCTCACGCACCGAGAAGTTGCTCGCAGTGTCACGCTTGTGACTGGCACCGTGGTGACGGGGTCACTTCCTGCTTGGTCTGCTATTGTTGACGCGGGGCAAACATTGGTGCTTTACATGGGGTTGGAATCGGCACGCGCGATCGAGCAAGGCTTGCTCGGGGAGGGGGTTCGTGCAGATTTTCCCGTCGCGATCGTGACGCAAGGTTCGACACCTGATCAGAAAACGTACGTGACAACCTTGGCCACGTTGGAAAAAACAGCAGTAGCGCTAAAAGGGGTGAGTCCGGCATTGATCATTATGGGGGAAGTCGTCAAACTGCGGGATAGATTAAAGACCACCCTTGCGGCAGTCGCGCCCATGGCTAACGCCTCATTTGTTGACGAGTGATTAATGAGAGGTTGATGAATGATCACACCAGCCAGAAGGACGACCGAAGCTAAGCAGCAAAAGAACAACGAGGAAGTATGAGCACAATTTTGGAATGTATCCGCACGGTTGGACGCGGTGAGCGTGGGCGTAAACCCCTGACGTTTGAACAAGCCTATCAAGTTATGGATGAGTATCTCGATGGTCAAGTGGGTGATGATCAAATGGCGATGCTGCTGATGCTGATCCGAGTGCAAAATGAGACCCGTCAAGAGATCGCGGGATTTGTTAAAGCTTTCCAAAGTCGAGTACCTAACCTTGGCGCAGACATTGATTGGCCTTGTTATGCGGGAAAACGTGCCTCTGCGGGTAAGCCTTGGCATCTTCTTGCGGCAAAAATTTTTGCCGATAATGGCTACAAAGTTCTGCTCCACGGATACAACGACAAACCCGCTGGGCGTGAACATGCAGAGCATTATTTAGCGGCATTAGGCTTGAGTGAGGCGGGCTCTACGCAAGAAGCCCAAACTGTGCTTGAGCAAGATGGCATCGTTTATCTGCCACTGCGCAATTTTGCGCCAATGGCGGAGAAAATGATTGGTTGGAAAAGTCGTTATGGTCTGAGAACTCCGATCAACACTGTCGTTCGCGCGCTTAACCCAGGCGGGGCGAAAATCGGCCTGCGTGGCAGTTTCCACCCTGGTTTCCAGCAGTTGCACGCGGAAGTGGAAGATGAAATCGGCTATACCGAGCATGGCGTGATCTCATTTAAAGGCCAGTCGGGAGAGTCGGAGTTTAATCCCAAAGTGAGCCAAACCGTGTGGTTCAGTGGTCCGGAAGGGGTCACCTCCCATTATTGGACTGAGCAAATGTGTTCAGACATCGCGATTGTGCAGAACTGTCCGTTTGCAACGCCGGACGAAGAGAAGAACCTGATGGCCAACACCATCGTGGCAACCTTAGCCGCGCTGCTGTTTACCGAACTGCAAGATCGAGAAGCGGCACTGGAAAAGGCGCATGACTTCTGGCGTCAATACTGCGCGGCGGTCAATATCTCGGCCTAGTATCGCAGCCTAGTTCGCGGCAACTTACCGCGCGGGGATATTTGTCGAACACAAAGGTGTTAACTATCTTTAAAGCCAAACGTGTGCCTATTTCACCCGTTTGGCTTTTCTATTTTTAGGAGTGAACACCATGGTTGGCAAAACATCGAATTCAGCAACAAAGCACCCCATCCCACAAGAAGCCTTTGATTGGTATGACGAGTATGCACACGGCAAGATTGACCGCCGAGAGTTTTTAAATCGCCTAGCCGGGTTGGCGGTGCTTGGCTTTAGCGTTGCAACGTTAACTGAGGCACTGCTGCCGGATTACGCAAAGGCGGAGCAAGTGTCGTTTAATGATCCCGATATCAAAGCCAGTTATCAAACCTTCCCCTCACCAAAAGGCCATGGCGAAGGCAAAGGCTATTTAGTGGTGCCAACGCAACTGACCGCGCCGCTGCCAGTCGTGCTCGTGGTGCATGAGAATCGTGGTCTCAACCCTTACATCCAAGATGTCGCACGCCGCTTAGCCAAGCAGGGTTTTGTCGCTTTTGCACCGGATGCATTAGCGCCTGTTGGCGGTTATCCGGGTAATGACGACCAAGGCCGTGAGCTGCAAAAGAACCTCGATAGAGCAAAAATAGAGCAAGATTTCATCGCGGCAGCGCAATATCTCAAAACGCATACTTTGAGCAATGGCAAGCTAGGAGCGGTGGGTTTTTGCTTTGGCGGCTATGTGGTGAATATGCTGGCGGCCGTCATGGGTGAACAGCTCAATGCTGGGGTACCGTTTTATGGCACACCCGCAGAAAAGTCGTTACGAGCGGACATAAAAGCGCCCCTTCAACTCCATTTCGCCGAACTCGACCAACGAGTGAATGCGACTTGGCCTGACTATGAGCAAGACTTAAAAGCCATGAATGCTCGCTACAACGCTTTCCTCTATCCGAAGGTCAATCATGGCTTTCATAACGACTCCACCGCCCGTTATGCGCCAGAAGAGGCTGAGTTGGCTTGGCAAAGAAGCGTGGAGTTTTTCCGTCGCGAGCTCAAATCCTAATAGCGCATTTCCACGAACCCATTAATCCTTACAGCCAAGGTCAGTCTGCCTTGGCTGTTCTTTTTGCGCTATTTGTGCGCTATCGATGGGCCCGTTCCCCAAGGTGGCACATTCCTTGTTATGTCATAGTGAAATAACGAAAACGACAAGGAATGTCTATGACGAAAAAGCCTTATCAAAGGACGATGATTGTTTGCTGCGATTCATTAACACAACAAGCGCATTTAGCCGAGCGATTGGCAAAAGAGTATGACCAAGTACTGGGGTGTCAGCTTGGGCAATTGGAACACATCCTGCGGCGAGAACCTGAAAGCTGCGTTGTCGTCGGGTGGTCCGCCCCTTGCGCCGAAGTGCGGTTGATCATTGAGTATTGCCGTCAACAAAAGCGGCCGGTGTTGGTCTTGTTTCGCCAAGTTTTTGCTCAACAATTCAATCAGTTAAAAGATTGCCACGACTGTGTGTTTTTACCAGAAGAAAGCACCTTGCCCTTAGCGCCTTGGATCGACTACGCCGCGCAACTGAGAGAAAGTTACTTACTGGTGGAGGAGAAAGTGGCGCTTTTAAATGACAAATTGCAAGAGCGAAAAGTGATTGAAAAAGCGAAAGGTCTACTGATGAAATTTCAGCAAGTGGATGAAGAAACCGCCTATCAAGCGATGCGTCGTTCCGCGATGCAAACCAGCCAACCCATGTTGCAAGTTGCGAAGAACGTGATTGCGACGTTAAGCACACTGTAAGGTTGTTCTACTACTTTGGGGGTAAGAGAAAAAAGTGCAATTGGTGCGAGGTGCACTAAATGAAAGCAGCATTGTGGTAAGTCGCCAAGAATACAACGATAACATGCTGATTTATGGTGAGTATTTCGTTGGCACACTAATTGAATAGTTCTAATGGAATAGTTTTAGTTAGACACATTTTTAGTTAGACACATTGTTGAATGGCGAATCTCAATTATCAACGGCGGTAATTGCAGAGAAAGCAACGGCGCTACGACTCCTTGGAGTCGTAGCGCTTTTTTTTGGAGAAAATCGATGAAAAAGAGATGGACAGTTGGCGTATTAACAAGTTGGTTGGCGTTTGCTCCACCGGTTGTACTCGCAGACGTTGGCGAGGCTGAAAAAGAGGACTTAAAGTTTGGCTTTATCAAATTGACCGACATGGCACCGTTGGCGATCGCTTATGAAAAAGGATTTTTTGAGGATGAAGGGTTGTATGTGACGTTAGAAGCGCAGGCCAACTGGAAGGTGCTGCTCGATCGCGTGATTGATGGTGAACTGGATGGCGCGCACATGCTGGCAGGCCAACCGCTGGGTGCTACCATCGGTATCGGCACGCAAGCCAAAGTGATCACTGCATTCAGTATGGATCTCAATGGTAACGCGATCACCGTGTCGAACGATGTTTGGCAGCAAATGAAGCCCAATTTGGCCAAAGGCAGTGACGGTAAACCCGTTCACCCAATCAAAGCTGATGCGCTTAAGCCTGTCGTAACAAGCTATCGCGACCAAGGCAAAGCGTTTAATATGGGCATGGTGTTTCCAGTATCCACTCACAACTATGAACTGCGCTACTGGCTCGCAGCTGGGGGGATTCATCCAGGTTACTATGCGCCGCATAAAGGCGATAATAGTGGCCAAATTAATGCCGAGGTGCTGCTTAGCGTCACGCCGCCACCGCAAATGCCAGCCACCATGGAAGCGGGCACCATCAAAGGCTATTGCGTTGGCGAACCTTGGAACCAGCAAGCCGTGTTCAAGGGCATTGGCGTGCCCGTGGTGACCGACTATGAGGTCTGGAAAAACAACCCCGAGAAGGTCTTTGGCGTTGCACAAGATTGGGCGGAAAAGTACCCCAATACCCATATCCGCGTGGTTAAAGCACTGATCCGTGCGGCGCATTGGTTAGATGAAAATGATAACCGCAATCGCGCCGAAGCCGTGAAGTTGCTTTCACGCAGCGAGTACGTCGGCGCTGATGCGGAAGTGATCGCCAATTCCATGACTGGCACGTTTGAATACGAAAAAGGCGATAAGCGACAAGTGCCTGATTTTAATGTGTTCTTCCGCTACAACGCCACCTATCCCTACTACAGCGATGCCATTTGGTATCTCACACAAATGCGCCGTTGGGGACAAATCGAAAACCAGAAACCGGACTCATGGTACATGGACATCGCCAAGCAGGTGTATCGCCCAGAGATTTATCAACGTGCCGCAGAAGCGCTAATCGAAGAAGGGACATTGAGTGCCAGCGATTTTCCTGACTTTGCCCAAGAAAGCGGTTTTCGCCCACCGCAAACCCACTTTATTGATCAGATCCGCTATGACGGCCGTAGCCCCAATGCGTATCTGCAGCAGTTCGCTATTGGCCTGAAAGGCTCTGAGTCACTTTAACGCATCAATGAATAACAAGGAGTCGTTATGTCAGGAAATGTTATTTCACTTATTCCCAGTTCACAGGCAGTGGCGGACAAAACCCGGCTGATTCTACTGCCCATGATTGGCTTACTGGTGTTTTTGTTGGCGTGGCACTTAAGTGCACGCCAAGTTGAAACGTCGCTGGGCACATTGCCAGGTCCGGTGGATACCTTTCAACAGTTTTCTAATTTGCTCACAGAGCACCACAATGAGCGCGAAAAGGAGCAGCGCTTCATTGAGCGACAGGAGCAACGCAACGCAGCCAAGCTGGCACAAGATCCTACAGCCGAGGTGAAAATTCGCCCATATACCGGCAAGCAGACCTTTTTCGACCAAATCATCACCAGTTTGGTGACGGTGGCTTGCGGGTTTATGTTGGCCAGTCTTATTGCTATTCCACTTGGCATTGTTCTTGGGCTCAACCAAGGGCTCTACATGGCGTTCAACCCGATTATCCAATTGTTAAAGCCGGTTTCGCCCTTGGCATGGTTGCCGATTGTCACCATGGTGGTCAGTGCAACCTACGTCAGTGATGACCCGCTTTTTGCCAAGTCTTTTGTCAACTCGCTGTTTACCGTGGCGTTATGCAGCGTGTGGCCAACCTTGATCAACACTGCAGTGGGTGTGACCAGCGTCGATAAAGATCTCCTCAACGTGAGCAAAGTATTGAGGCTGTCATGGTGGCGACACATTCGCATCATCGTGCTTCCGTCGGCAATTCCGATGATGTTTACCGGATTACGCCTTTCGTTGGGCATTGCGTGGATGGTGTTGATCGCCGCAGAAATGTTGGCGCAAAACCCAGGGCTAGGAAAGTTTGTTTGGGATGAGTTTCAAAACGGCAGCTCTGATTCACTTGGCCGCATCATGGTGGCGGTGCTTGTGATTGGCTTGATTGGCCTTCTGCTCGATCGCGGTATGTTGCAATGCCAGCGTTGGTTGTCGTGGAACAAACAGATGTCGTTAAGATAGGAGCCGGCACTATGTCAAAATCGTTTTTAGAATTGACGCAACTTGGAATGCGTTTTCCCACCCCTCAAGGGGAGTTTATCGCCTTGAAAAACGTCGATATGCAGATCCAAAAAGGCGAGTTCATTTCACTGATTGGCCATTCAGGCTGCGGAAAATCGACCGTGTTGAACTTAGTCGCTGGGCTGCATCTGCCGACCGATGGTGGTGTCATTGTCGATGGTAGAGAAGTCAGTGGCCCAGGGCCAGAGCGTGCGGTGGTGTTCCAAAACCATTCGCTGCTGCCTTGGTTAACCGTTTATCAAAACGTAGAGTTGGCCGTTAAGCAGATTGCCCAAGGCCAGAGCAAAGCGTGGGTGAAGGAGCAAGTGCGCCACTATTTGGATTTGATTCAAATGGCCCACGCCGCCGATAAAAAACCGGATGAAATCTCAGGCGGTATGAAGCAGCGGGTGGGCATTGCTCGAGCGTTGGCCTTACAACCTAAAGTGCTGCTGATGGATGAGCCGTTTGGTGCTTTGGATGCGTTGACTCGCGCGCGTTTGCAAGATGCACTGATGGGCATTCAAGCCGAGCTCAACAACACGGTGATCATGATTACGCACGATGTCGATGAAGCGGTTTTGCTTTCCGACAAAATTGTCATGATGACCAATGGACCCGCGGCGACGATTGGCGAAATTCTCCCGATTGAGCTACCAAGACCACGTGAGCGCGTCGCCTTGGCGGACGACCCGCAATACCAACACTATCGCCAAGCCGTGTTGAGATTCTTATACGAGAAGCAAAGTAAAGGCGAAGCGGCAACGGCGCGCACCGTTCAACACTCGCAAGCAAAACCGATAAAAACAGCCTGAGGGAAAACGCATGGAAAGCATAGTGATCATTGGCAATGGCATGGTAGGTCATCAACTGGTGGAACAGCTTGTCGCCAGTGGCAGCCATTTAGAAAAAAGAATTATCGTGATTGGCGAAGAGCGATTCGTCGCCTATGACCGTGTTCACCTCTCGGCGATGTTTTCAGGACAAAGCCACCACGACTTATTACTCAGCAGTGAAGAGTGGTATCAGAAGCATGGCATTGAACTGATATTGGGCGCTGCGGTGGTGGGCATTGACCGACAAAGCAAAAGAGTCACATTGGAAGATGAAAGCCAACTGAGTTATGACCAATTGGTGTTTGCCACCGGCTCTTACCCATTTGTGCCCCCAATGGCAGGGAGTGAGCGCAGCAAGGTGTTTGTCTATCGAACCTTGGATGATTTGTCGCAGATTAAACAAGCGTGTCTCGGTGCGAAGAAAGGTGCCGTGATTGGCGGAGGGTTACTCGGTTTGGAAGCGGCGAATGCTTTAAGGCTGCTTGGTTTAGAAACGCACGTCGTCGAATTTGCGCCACGCTTAATGCCAGTCCAACTTGATGAGGGTGCAGGCGAGGTGCTGAAAAGCAAAATCGAGCAACTTGGCTTAACGGTGCATACCTCAACCGCCACCGAAAAAATCATTGACGGTGAAACCGCTTACCATCGCATGGTGTTTAAAGACGCTCCGCCGCTGGAGGTGGATGTGATTGTGTTCTCGGCAGGCATTCGACCACGAGATCAACTGGCTCGCGATTGTGGCCTTGAACTGGGTGAGCGCGGTGGCATTGTGGTCAACAACGCTTGCCAAACCAGCGATACCGCGATTTACGCCATTGGTGAGTGTGCGCTGTGGCAAGGAAAAATCTTCGGCTTGGTGGCACCCGGATATGCGATGGCGCGAGTAGTGGCGCAGCAATTGAGAGGGGGCAGCGAGGCCGAGTTTAGCGGTGCAGACATGAGCACCAAACTCAAATTATTGGGGGTGGATGTTGCGTCGATAGGTGATGCGCATAAAGCGACACTGAAGGCGACGGAAATGGTACTGCACGATGCGGCTGCGGGCATCTACAAAAAATTGGTGGTGGATCAAAGCGGCACCACCTTGCTGGGGGCGATCTTAATCGGCGACAACCAAGACTATGATGTGCTGCTGCAAAGCTACTTGAACAAAACCCCACTGCCGCAGCCTGCGGTCAGTTTGCTGTTTGACACCAGTGCGCTGAAAGGGGATGTCAGTGACAACACCGTGATCTGTTCATGCCACAACGTCACCAAAGGTGATCTGATCAGCGCGATTCAGGTGGGAGCGCATGAGCTTGGCGAGTTAAAAGCGAAGACCAAAGCCGGTAGCGGGTGTGGCGGGTGCAGTGCCATGGTCAAATCGGTGCTTGATCAGCAACTGAGCGTCATGGGCTTAGAAGTGAATACCCAGCTTTGTGAGCACTTTAGCCAAACGCGGCAGGCGCTTTATCACATATGCCAAGTGGAGAAAATTCGCGATTTCGATAGTTTGTTGGCGAAGCACGGTAAGGGGCATGGTTGCGACATATGCAAGCCCACCGCAGGGTCGATTTTTTCGTCATTATGGAATGAGCACATCATGGAGCCGGAACATTCACCTTTGCAGGATTCCAACGATGCGTTTATGGCCAATCTGCAAAAAGACGGTTCTTACTCTATTGTTCCCCGCATCCCTGGCGGCGAGATCACCCCAGAGAAGCTTATCGTGTTAGGGGAGGTGGCTCGCCAGTACGATCTCTACACCAAAATCACCGGAGGTCAACGCGTTGACCTGTTTGGTGCTCAGGTGGAGCAGTTGCCGGAGATTTGGCAAACCCTGATCGATGCCGGATTTGAAACCGGCCATGCTTACGGTAAATCCGTGCGTACCGTGAAATCTTGTGTCGGTTCCACTTGGTGTCGTTATGGCGTGGATGACTCAGTGGGTTTGGCCATTGAACTTGAGAATCGTTACAAAGGACTGCGAGCGCCGCATAAACTGAAGTTTGCCGTATCAGGATGTACTCGTGAATGTGCTGAAGCGCAAAGCAAAGACATTGGCGTGATCGCGACAGAAAAAGGCTGGAACTTGTATGTGTGTGGCAACGGAGGCATGCGCCCAAGACATGCCGATCTGCTAGCGGCTGATTTGAGTAAAGCTCAACTGATTACGTTGATCGACCGTGTGTTGATGTTTTACGTGCGCACGGCGGATCGTCTGCAACGCACCTCCGTGTGGTTGGAAAATCTTGATGGTGGATTGGATTATCTCAAAAGTGTCGTTCTGGACGATTCGCTCCATCTGTGCGAGCAACTTGAGCAGCAAATGGCGCATGTTGTGAACACCTATCACTGTGAGTGGAAGCAAACCTTAACCAATCCTGAGAAATTAATGCGTTTCAGGCCATTCATAAACTCAACCCAGCAGAGCACGCTATTGGGCTACCAACGTGAGCGTGGCCAACGTATCCCTGTCAAACTGGAGGATTAAGCGATGCAAAGTAAACAATTTATCTGCCATCTCAATGAACTGAAAAGTGACCATGGCCATCCTGTGTTATTGAATGATGAGCAACTGGCGATGTTTTATGTGCCTAAGGAAGGGGTGTTTGCGATACAAAACTGGGACCCGATTGGCAAAGCCTTTGTGTTGAGCCGCGGCATTGTCGGGGATATCCAAGGGGCACTCTGCGTTGCCTCTCCGCTGTATAAACAGCATTTTTGCTTAAAAACAGGTAAGTGCTTTGAAGATGAATCGGTCAAGTTAACGACATGGCCAGTGCTGGTGGAAAACGACGCGGTTTACGTTCTAGGCTAGTGCTCGAGCGGTCTAAAAAGACAACAAAAAAAGACAATAAAAAGGCCAAGTGAAAACTTGGCCTTGGTTTATATCTGCTGTACAACGTTCAACTACGGTGTTGGAGCCTCAATAAAACCGTAGTCAATCAAGGCTTGCTCAGATTCAGGGTGGATAAAGAGCCCATCCCAAATCTCACCTTGAGAATCAATGGTGTTGCCATTCCATTCTGTCGAGACAGTAAAACCTTTGACGTTAAACTGAATACCATTGCTGTAGGCAAAGCCCATGTAGGTAGTACTGTTTTGCGTCACTTGGTTATCGTCAACGAAGGAGTAGCTCAAGGCTATGATGCCTTTTTCAGCGTCATGTTCTGTCCAAGTAAACTGGATATTTTCATCCGTGCTGACAAACGTACCTGTGTTATTGGCTAAGAACGTGAGTGTGCCATCTTCATCTTTCATCACCAATTGTTCACCAATGAAAGTGGAGGTGAATTTAGCCGCGCGATAGGCGGTATCATCCACACAACCTTTCAGCGCATCAGCGTAGGTGTCAAAGGAGTAGAAGGTGGTTGGCACTTCGTTCACATCATCCCAGTCACTATTGGAGGTTTCGCAATAGGTAAATGGTTGGCTGAGATCCACTTCTTGATAGAGACCAAGTGAGATTTCACCCGTTTCTGGATCAAACGTTGCCATGGAGAGAATGCCATCTTCATCCACATCCATGATAGCGCGTTTGTAATCCCAGATATTCTGAGCGTCGTCGCCAAACTCAAGCGTGCCTTCTTGGTTTACCATCCAATATTTCGTGCTTGGCGTACCATTTTTGAAGCGTAATGCTTCGTTGTTGGCGGCATACGCTTGGACTCGCGTTTCCCCACTGCTATTGACGCGATAAAGTACCGCACCTTCAGGATCCATCACGGGTAACTGACAGTCGGCGATTTGCGCTTGGAAATCTGCAAGGGTTGCACCAGAGGCGACTTCGGTGATTGGACACCAACCGGGTAGATTAACCGCACCAAGCAAGGCTTCTTTCGCAGTTTCGTTCAGTAGGTAGCCCTCATCATCGTCTTCACTTTGTCCGGCAAGTAGATAGTCGCCGCTATGAACAATCCCACCGTACACAGAGAGAATGAGTTGTTGTGAGTCGTTATCCCAAACGTCGCCCCATGCTTCAACCACACTATCCGGCACGCTATAGCGAATGATGGTTTCACCGTTGACAACCACTTGACTCCACGTGCCAGTGCCGTTAATGGTGACCGTTCCGGGTTGTTGGGTACTTTCGTTCCACCAATCAAGCGTCATAAAACGCGTCGTACCATCAGTCACAAACTGGACACCAACGTGCATGCCAATTGAAATGCCTTTCGCGGTATGTACATCGTCACCCGTTTGAGAAATGTCCGCTGGTGCGACTTGAATTTCCGTTAGGTTGGTGGCGTTATGACCATCGTCACTTGTGTTGCCGGATGCTCGCCAGAACCAAGGTTTGAACCAGAGGAAATATTGGTCAACGTCAGCAGTGAGTTTAACGATGCCCCCTTCCGCTCCTTCTGGGAACACAGCGTCTGCGTCTACGTAATCACCGAGTTCACCAGAGTGCTCAGCCATGTTGAGGCCACTTAGGTCTTTAACGTAACCATAAGCAGTGTTTGTTAGGCTTGGAACCTCTTCCGGATACACCGAAACCGCATCACTGTTGATGGCGATAGCGTAAGTGTCGTTGAATGTTTGCCATCCATCTGGACCCAATACAATATCGTCTTCATCGTTGGCATCAGGCTCGTCGGCCACTTTACGACCATCAGGCAGCATTTGATATGCTTCTGTTACCGTACCTATGTTGTTGGATAAGGTGAATTTTTCTACATAAATTTCAACGCTTTCAGTGCCAGTAGCATCGTTGTACTCATGATCAGCCCATAGTGCATAGAACATAGAATTGTTTTGCATAAACTGAATAACTTGTTCTATTGGGTTGAGATCAGGCACGGTTGGGTTGCTATCATCGACGTCCAAGATACCGTCGTTGTCATCGTCGGTGTCCGCATTATTACCGATGCCATCTTTATCTGTATCGGTCGTTTCCTCAGGGTTGAGCGGGAACGCGTCGTCACCATCAAGTGCACCGTCGTTATCATCGTCAGTATCGGCGTTATTACCAATGCCATCTTTATCGGTGTCGAGAGTTTCTTCGGGGTCTAACGGGAACGCATCGTCAGCATCGAGGGTGCCATCGTTATCATCGTCGGTATCGGCATTGTTACCAATACCATCTTCATCAGTGTCTTTTGTTTCGTTTGGATTGAATGGAAAATCGTCATCCGTATCGAGTGTGCCATCGTTATCGTCATCGGTGTCGGCGTTATCGCCAATAGTATCACCATCACTGTCTAACCATTCTTCGCTATTGTCTGGTGCCCAGTCTTGACTGTTGGCAACGCCGTCACCATCGCTATCCTCTTCGAATGTGACCGTGCCCGTTTCTGGGTCAAAAGTGCCCACTTTGTCATTGAGGTTGAGCTCTTCACCTTCGCCCAGTGCTGATTTCTCGGTTTCAATGTGGTCTTTTGTTTCGGAGTTGACGGTTTGCGCTTCTGTTAGAAACGTACTTGTGGTTGTGGTCTCTTCATCTGCTTCTGATGCAAGCTCCTCTGGGGTTTCCGGTAATACGCCAGAAGAAACCAATGTTTTCGCGCCAAACGCGGCTTCGACATCGTTATCCTCAATATAGTCACCAAGTACTTCATCGCTCGTGATGCCAAGTTGAGTGGCGACGGTCTGTACTGCATCTTCTTTACTGAGGTTTGTATCTCGTTCGAGAAGAACGTGAACCATTGTAGAAAGAGGGGTAATATCTTGTTCACCAGCTGGGGCAGACATGACGTAATCTGTAGCGATCGTGTTACCGGTGTCTTCGTCTACGGTTTTCCCTTTGATTGCTTTTACCACGATCGGGTAGCTTTCAGGGTTATCTATTCCTGTAACATCTAGGGTTGCCTTACCTCCGGCGCCAGTGGTCGCTTTTGGTTCACCGGTATCCCAAATGAAGTTCTTGTTTAAGTCCAACCAAACCTGTGCATTTTGTAAGTAGCCATCGATTGCTGTTACGGAGTAGGAGCTGGAAGAGCTTCCTCCAGAGGAGCTTGAGCTTCCTCCGCCACAGCCCAATAGGCTAACGCTGACACTGAGTCCTAGTGCCATAACGATTTTGTTTTTATTCATAAGCCACCCTTAGCTTTACTGTTTAGCCATATAAACCGTAGGAATGCTTTTGGAAGGCGTCAAACCCAAAATGGCTTAGAAAGTATGAGAGGTGACTTGGGGTTTTTGAAATTAAATGTATTTTAAAACAGTGGGTTATGGCTTTATTTGAGTCTTTGCTTTTTTAGTAAATGATTGATAAGTCAATCATTGGTTTATTTTGATCGGGTAACCAATTTAGGCAAAAGTTTGAGATTTATCACTAAATGTATGCTACTTTCGCCGTAATTTTCAGCAACCACGATATCGTTTTCCTGAATGAATATGATAAGTGTTTGAAGTTTTAGGGAAATGAATCTACGCCATTCGATCTGATGAAAAACAAATCGAGGTTGTTGCGCTGGACCGACAAAGAGAGTCGACATTGGTATGCACAAAAAGCTCGCTTTTTCTCTATTAATTTTACTTCTTCTAGCTTTGTCTATCGTGACTTGGGACGTGTTTGTTGATCAAGATACGGCTTCATATCCCCAAACCCGCTCGATAAAAACGTTAGCCTCTCCCGAAGAGCAGCTCAAAACCTTTTCTGCTCATCATCCATTACTCGCCATCATGCCATTGGTTCAGATAGAACCCAATAAAGCGCAAGCGTTACTCGCTGAATGGGAGAAGGGGACAAAGTGGGAAACTCAGCATCAAAGTGCAAGAGCGGATCTAGAGCATATTTATACCTTGCTGATTAAACGTGAAATCGCCAAAACACAACAATCTCAAGAGCGAGTTGACCAGTTAACTGGCCAGTTAGAGCAGTTTGCGTCTCAACGAAAAATTGCTTGGTTGAGTGCCCAGTTGATTATCGAAAAAGCGGGACGAGAGTTGAAGCAAGGTCAGTTTGATGAGGGGTTAAAGCACGTCGAGCTCGGTATGGCGATGGCAAATGAAAACGGTGCCGATTTCCTGTTACTGGAAGGTTTTAACACCTTGGGTATCTTGTACAATGCCACCAATCAACTAAAGCGCTCACAATTGGCGTTTTATCAAGGGTTAGAGTTAAGTGAAAGGTTTCCTAAGAGCGCGTTTATTGGCCGTTATTTTAACAACTTGGGGCTGCTTTATGTTCATTTAGAACAGTGGGATAAGGCATTGGATTTTCTCCAACGGGCCGAAACATTCTATGAATCGATCGGTGTGACTCAGCCCAATCGCCAACTGGTGATATTGCTTAATCAGTCGTTTGTTTACCAAGAGCTTAAACAAAAGGAGCGAGCCAAAGCTGCGTATCATAGGGCCTTACGTTATTTTGGCGAGAACACCTCGACGTATTATCGGATTTTGAAACTCAAAAGTGAGGCTCGGCTGTATTTGCTTGATGAAGATTTCAAACGTGCAATTGATGTCGCCGTCGCCTGTGTCAAGCTCGATGCAAACAATACCTATCCTTTGCAAAATGGCATTTGCACTTATATTCAGGCGGAAGGGTATCTAGGGGGTAAACAGTTGGATGCGGCGCAAAGTGCAGTGGATAGTGCTATCGCCACATTTGAACATTTACAACATGCTCGTTGGACCATTCGTGCCCATTTATTACGAGCCAACATTCTCGAAGCAAAAGGGCAACATGCAGAAGCGTTAAGCCTCTATAAGAAGTATTACGCCCAAGAGAAACAGCAAATTATTGGCGAAGTTCACGCTCTACAAACCTCCTTTGAAGTACAAGAAGTCGCGAAAGAGCGCGATCTATACGAAGCGCAAAGTCAGCTGCGCGAATTAGAGCGTAGTTTGAATGAGCAGCGTCAGCGTATTCTAATGATTTGGATTGTGATTGTCGGGCTACTCTTGCTTTTGGGAGTGCGCAGAATGGCCATTATTCGCAAGCACAACCTTCATTTGCAAACGCTGTCTTATGTGGACCCGCTGACAGGAGCCAACAATAGACGTTTCTTCCAAAGTGAAATTGAAACACCAAATCTGCTCAATCGAGCCCATCTCTATCGAATTGTTCTTGTTGATCTAGACTGGTTTAAATCGATCAACGATACGCATGGCCATGAGATTGGGGATTTTGTCCTCGTCGAAACCGCCAAACGCATCAAACAACAGTTGGCATCCGATGAGTTGTTTGTGCGTTGGGGTGGTGAAGAATTTCTTCTGGTACTCAAAAATGACGATGATCTTCCTTTACGTTTGCAAAAGCTGGTGGAGTCGATTCGTACTTCCGCTTATCAATTGAAAGGAAAAAGTTACAACATCACTATTTCAGTAGGGGCGAGTGAACCGTGCGGCCTCAATGAGTTGAAAAACAGCTCTGACGCTTTTGTTACCGCAGATATGTGTCTTTACCAAGCGAAAAGTTTGGGACGTGATCGCGCGATTACACCTGAACAAATTAAGTGAGCGCAACAAATCGCGACGCGCTCTCTTTGGGCCTAATCGAGCTCGGCAAGTTTAACTTGTTGATACGCCTGAATGATGCGCTCAACCTCTTTGCCGTGGCCACGCTTTAATCGTTCGTAATGAGCAATGGTTTTCTGTTGGTAGCGTAATGCCAAGCGCGAATCGGCCTCATGCCATAACTGTTCACCAGTGATACTGATTGGTGTGGTAACAGCCGGAGCATTACTGATGTGTAAGATTTCGTAGCAGCGTCGATTGTCTTCGACCAGTCGCTCCGCGATAAGCCGGAAGTTCATACCGTGCAATGCGTCTCGCAAGGTGTAAAGGTGATGGACAGGGCAGAGCAGAAACTCCAACTCTGAGTGTGGGTGGTTATCCTGAATACGCTTAACCAGATCTAAAGCCAGATCCCCACCAACGCCTGCTATGATGATCAAATGTTTACCAGTGTGCTTGGCGAGAGGCAGATCGCCCACGTCCATGCAGTGCACTTGCCAATTCACGGCCTGTACATCGCCAAATTTCGCAAGAGTGTGAGAGATTTTGTCGGTAAGTGTAGGAACGATGTCAACGAAATGCACGGTAGTGTTTGGAGAGCGTCGTAGCAGTTCAAAACCAAGGTAGCCATGATCACAACAGCAATCCCAAATATGCTGGTACTCTTGGTTCACCATTTCCGCGATAGCTTGAATGCGTTTGCTCAGTTTCAAATGGGCTCTCCAGTGTGCTGCTTAATCGTTGGGACGCGGATTGTAAAATGATTTTAGAAAGAGACGAAGAGAAATCGCAATGCCAGTTGAGCTTTAGTCATGGCAAAGTACAATACAGACAGCAAGTAGCCATCGCAGAGCGGAGATAACGATGAACAACAAGGTTCCGGCGAATATCATTACGGGTTTTCTCGGTGTAGGAAAAACCACCACCATTCTAAATTTACTGAAAGAAAAGCCAGCCAATGAAAAGTGGGCGGTTTTGGTGAATGAGTTTGGCGAGATTGGCATTGACGGTGCAATGATGACCGACAGCGGCGCGCTGATCAAAGAAGTACCGGGCGGCTGTATGTGCTGTACCGCAGGCGTGCCGATGAGTGTTGGCATCAACACATTGTTGCGTCAAAAGCCCGATCGTCTGCTTATCGAACCCACAGGGCTTGGTCACCCGAAACAAGTGATTGCCACATTGACGTCTGCGCAATATGAACCGTATGTCGATCTCAAAGCGACCATTGCGCTGGTGGACCCACGCAACCTCAGCGATGAAAAGTACCTGAACAACCAGAACTTTAACGATCAACTCGACAGTGCAGATGTGGTGATTGGCAGTAAAGTGGACCTTTGTACTTCGCATGACATTGATGTTTTCAATGATTGGGTGACAGACCAATCGCCTTCCAAAGTCTTTAGTAAGTTGATTCATGATGGTCAGTTGCCGGTAGAAGTGCTGGATATTGAACGTGTTTACGGCAGTGCTTCAACGCATATTGAACCGCATCACCACCATCATGCGGAGATGGAGCCACAGTTTGAATTGCCACCTGGTCGTGCTTTTGTGCGCAAAGAGAATAAAGGCCAAGGGTATTACAGTTGTGGTTGGCTAATTGGTGCTGAATATCGCTTTGAGTTTGAGGCGCTTTTTTCAATGTTCTCAGCATTAACTGCAGAGCGAGTGAAAGCGGTAGTGAACACAGATCAAGGCTGTTACGCCTTTAACGTCGCTAATGGTGTTGTGTCGGTGAATCAAATGAGCTTGGAAGGATTCGAATCCAGAATCGAAGTTATCGATTCACAGCTAATGCCATGGGATGAGCTTGAAACGATCCTGCTGAAATTGGCGAATATTCACGGATAGAAAGTGAATGAATCGTGCGAAAAGCCAGTGATTTTCATCACTGGCTTTTTTAATGGCTAGAGAACACCCGTCAAACTCGGCTCACCACGGAAGATGATTTTGTCGTGACCACGATGAGTGCCGAAAGTGACAACGGTTGAAGGATCTTCTTCTCCATCACTTGTTTTATCCCAATCGTATTGCAGCCAAGGTAGATTGTTTTGATTGGCAGTCAAATCCAACCAAAAGCGAATCTGTTCGCGAGCAGGGACTTTTTGTGTTGCTTTGATGCCTTCAGTACTTCCGTACTGCATCTTGCCGATACCAGCGAGATAGGCATTGTTCTCAAGGCTGTGTGACCAAATGGGTTGTTGGTAGTGTTTTGCGCCATCAGCGAGAGTGAAATGGTCATGTTTGTTGTTAACAAACTCACCCGATCGCCAATATTCCACATCCAAAGGTACGACGATGGTTTGTCCCTGATATCCACCCACATCTTCAAAATTGAGTCGGCCAAATCGTACATCGGGTTGAACGGGCAAAATATGCGTGTCGTCGTAAAAAGCCACAGGGTCCGCGTTTTCAAGATAGACGAGGCCAATTTTGCTTACTGCAGAGTCAGAGTAGGTGTTAAAAGGCCCATCAGGGTAATTTTGGCCAATCTCGTCCTTCAGCCAACAGGCGCTGTTGGCGCAATGATCCTGCTTCATGATGTGAATGCGGCCTACGCTGCTGCCTTGCTCCTCGCGCCATTGAGTAGGCGCAAGAGAAGGCGTGACAAACCGTTCTAGGTGATCGCCGAGTTCTGCCAGTTCAAAGTGCGCCGTGGTTGAGAAATAATGGTAGTTGGCGACGGGTTCTTTAAGGCTATTTAACGCGTCGATATCGACGATTACCTGATCAAATGGCTGATTCATATAAGCAAAGGTTTGGCTATTGGGATAATCCCACTGCTGGTTGTGTACCTTAAAAAACTTGGGATAGAAACGCCCAATGTGGCGATAACCTTGGTTTACCTGCATACCAAGATAAGGATCAACGAGGTCGGATTGCACTCTGAGGCTGCCAACTTCTCGCCATCGCAATCCATCAAACCAATACGCACCATTGGTGACGTCATCATGCGCTCTCTCCATTCCAGAGTCACTTTCCAGCCGTTGAGTCTGCATTGTCGCCGTTTCGACAGGCGTTGCCTGCTGACTGCTTAGTTTTACCCTCGCCGCAGGGGCGCTGGACAGATAAAAGTTGTGCGTTACTGGTGTAGAGCAGAGCGCTTGCGTGTTGACTGCCTGAGTAATACTACCGTTAGCGACCCATTGAATAGGCATGAGATTGAGAGAAAAACGTTCGCCAGCGGCAAGAAAAGGCGAACCACCTAACGCATCGCCAGACTCTAGGGGGCGATCACCTTCGCAAATAGCGAGGGTCCAAGGGCGAACTTTGAGTGATAAGCGGCCAGACACTTTGTTTTTTCCAGATGGCGGGCATTGGTCGAAGCCTGCACAGTCAAAAGTATCGTGGATGTTTAACGCAAATAGCCCAGACTCAGAAAGTGAAATCGTACTTTCACTTATGCCGCTGGTAAATATAGGTTGATAGACGCGTTCACCATCACGACCTCCTTGTTGTTTTGAAGGCGTAGTCACGGTGTGAGTGATGGTCGGGCTGCCGTGATAGCTGCTCGCAACAACAGGGTTCCCTTTGTCATTGCAGGCCAACAGTCGAACGCCTAAAGGCTCGGGTTTTGCTGCAACCAGAGCGAGCTCATTGATGGCTTGGCCAGAACTAGGATCATACGTTTCAAACATATAAGGCGTGAACAAGAAGCGCACGGTCTTACGTTTTTGGGGCTCACCATTTGGGTACACGCTTAAGGTGTAATGCCGATCCAACTTGATCGTGCTGATGTTTTTAGGTCGCACGACAAGGCGAAGTTGCCCCTGACTGGAGGAAACAAAATTCGGGTAAGCGCCGGAACCGATGCCATTGGCGATCACGACATCAAATAATGCGGGATCAGAGACCTCTGCAAACATGCTGACGCTGGCTAACTCTCCATTATTGGAGGTTGTTATATTGAACTGAGGAAGGTTTTCTCCACACATCAGCGCCATGTCGTTATCTGGGCTAATGACAAACTCGTAATCGTGATCAACCGGGGGCTTGATCTCACACAATGGGATGTTTTCTGGCACAGGGCACGCCGTGTTAGCCCCTTGGTTGGAATAATCACAACCGAGATCGCCGATACCACAGTAGTTTTTCACATTACGAATATTGGATTGATGGGCGGTGATCTCGCCACAAACAACGCCGTTTTTTACCGTGCCATCTTGGTGCAGTTTCAAGGCAACTTTTTGGGCATAAACTGCGCTGCCAGAAAGATCGAGTCGGCCGCTGGCTCCCGGAGAGTGTATTTGACCATAAACATCGACGTTTCTTAGATCAAGCTTGTTTAGCGACGTGATGTTTCCGACAACGTAGTGGGTAGCTTTGTTCGACATGAGTTGAATTTCATGACCTTGAGACTCAACATTGCCGCAGACGTTGGTGTTTCTCAAAAACACTTTGTGGTGGCCAAAAACATTGCCATTGATGATGTTATGGTCACCTTCCGCCATAACCTCCAGACCTATTGTTGTGACATCACCATCCACCTCAGCGTTGTGCATGTGAATGAAGTTTTGTGAAGTTAGATCACCGAATATCTGGCTGCGATGATACGTCGAAGGTGGAAGTCCGCCATTGGGCTGCAAAATCGAAATACCGGTCGACAACGCCTCTAACGAAATGCGCCTATCCGGACTTCCGACTTGGTTATTGCCATGAAGCTTGATGCCACTATGAGCAGAAAGCTTGACGCCTTGGTTAGGTGCGTTTGAAGCGACAAGTTTTGCGCCTGCTGGCAAAGAAAATGCACCATTACAGCGGAAGGTATCTCCTGTTTGTGAAGTACTTTGGTTACACAGTTGGTTAAAGTGTTCTGCATTATAAAGATCATACTCGAGCGCATCGCTGGTAAAAGGCAGTGAGATAGACAACGCAAGTAAATGCCATTTGGACATCTAAAATTTCCTACAAACTTAATGGAAACAATGGCAGTAAGCGAAAAAGAGTTTTTATATTTTGTGTTTTGTATTGCTTTTATGGGCCGAATTTAACCATGAGGTCAGACCAATAATCAATACCATACCGTTTGGTGTTCTGTGCTTTTGCAGCGATTAATTGTTGAAGAATGTGTCTACGGTGGTGAATTGCGCTAAATTTGACCCATTTGCCGCGCAACCATTTAGAATCAGGGAAGAGTATTTTTCAAAATCCTAAAATATTTTCACTAGATTGAGATATATCACTCATTTTCATGTAGAATGTGCGGCCATTTGTATCGGCGAACCATTATTGTCTGTTTAAGGAAACGCTCAATGTCATTTGCATCTCAAGGTTTTGCTCCGGAAGTCGTGAAAGCGCTCGAAGAGTGCGGTTACGAAAAGCTAACCCCAATTCAGCAAAAAGCCATTCCTGTTGCACGTCGCGGGCACGATATTTTTGCTACCGCCCAAACAGGAACGGGTAAAACAGCGGCTTTTTCTCTTCCACTGATCCAACAATTGCTCGATAGCGGAAAGTCTGCTTCGCGTAAAACGGCGAGAGCACTGATTTTTGCGCCAACTCGAGAACTGGCAGAGCAGATAGCGGATAACATCAAAGCCTATACCAAGTACACGAGTCTCTCTGTAGCGGCGATCTTCGGTGGTCGAAAAATGTCGAGCCAAGAGCGTATGCTTGAGAATGGCGTCGATATTCTCGTTGCGACGCCTGGCCGTCTAGAAGAGCACATCGAGTCAGGCAACGTGTCAGTGGCGAACATCGAGTTCCTTGTCTTTGATGAAGCTGACCGTATTCTCGATATGGGCTTCATCAACGCGGTGCGTAAGATCATGTTGGATGTTGAAACCAACCCACAAATCATGATGTTCTCAGCAACGACTTCAAGCCAATTGAATGAACTGTCCAAAGACATTCTGCGCAAGCCAAAACGTATTGCGGTCGAGCGCGAAAACACTACGGCGCATACGGTAGCGCACGTGTTGTATCCTGTTGATCAAGAACGTAAAACAGAACTGCTTTCTGAGTTGATCGGTCGTAAAAACTGGCAACAAGTGTTGGTCTTTGTTAACTACAAAGAAACGGCGAACGACATTGTCAAAGAGTTGAAGCTCGACGGCATCAAAGCAAATGTGTGTCATGGTGATAAAGCGCAGAGTGCGCGTCGCCGTGCGCTTGAAGAGTTCAAAGAAGGAAAAGTTCGTGTGATGGTTGCGACCGACGTGGCGGCACGCGGTTTGGATATTGAAGATCTACCACACGTGGTCAACTATGACATGCCGTTTTTGGCAGAAGACTACGTTCACCGCATTGGTCGTACTGGTCGTGCTGGAAAACAAGGTCATGCGGTCTCTTTTGTCAATCGTGAAGAAGAGCTAACGGTGGTTCAAGTTGAAAATCTGATTCAACAACGTATTCGCCGTATTGAATTGGCGGGTTACGAGCCTAAGAGCCGTGAAGCTTACATTGATAAGCTCAACAGCAAACCTTCATTTAAGAATCGCCAAGGCCGTCGTAACAACGCGAATGAGCCAACGGATCAAGCGGCAGCGGAACGTCGCTTAGCGATGATGAAGCGAATCAAAGCTCGTCGTAACTGATGAGAGAACAGAAATAAAAAATCACCCGCGAGGGTGATTTTTTTTAGGCTGCATGATGGGCAAACTCGGTAAGTTGCTCCAACTCTTCTAAGATCGCTTTGCACTCTCTTGAGAAAATCAAGCCATCGCGAGAGCCAATCAACTGAATGAGTGACACTTTGCCAGATACAATACATTGGCGCAGCGTTCTCAGTACCATTTGAATATCAAGAGTATGGTGATTATCGATATTGGCTTTGGTGACAAGAGAAGCCAAATCGATAGAAAGAACGAGCTTGTCACAATGGTCGATAAAGTTACCAATTTGCTCTTTTACATCATAACGATGACGGAACGAAAACTCTTTTTCCGTAAGCCAATTGGACCCAAGATCTTCCGCGTACTCAAACAGCTCGTTTGCGGTTGATTCTTGACTGACGCCAACAAAAAACGCCCGGCTGTTTGGATAGCGAGTGAGCGCAAAATGGTAGGCGGAACCTAACTTCACATTCAGCGTCGATTTCAGTCCCATATTGTGGTTGATGTCCATTAAACCAACCTCTTCATGTCCTGCCAGTACGACGGGTAGGGCAGAGAGCAGGGTTTCATGGCAATTGGTCAACACGACAGGGATCGCATGGCGTGAGACCATTTGGCTCAACGTTTCTTGATAATGACCGTTTTCAATATCGTGATGGCTAAAATGTGCGCACAACGCAATATTGCGCTTTTGATGACTCTGATAAAGCCATTCGCTTGCGTTTTCTAAGCTCTGTTGGGCAGATTCAAACTCTACTACTGTCATCGGTTTGATGTACTCGCTGACGGTGATAAACGAGTACGGATAGTGATGATGTTGAACAGTATGGTTCTTTTGATTGCGTTTGAAAAAGCCTAACATGACTGCATTACCTTTCTGGTGGAAGCGCTCTCGCTGCCTGCAAAACATGTAAAATGATACGCTGCTTATCCGCTTCAACTCGATGAGCTGGAGCCATGACGGAAACCGCTCCGATCAATTTACTTCCTTTCATTACCGGGGCGCTGATGCCAGACACGCCGGGATCGATTTCTGATGTGCTGACGGCATAACCGTTTTTACGAATTATCTCTAATTCGGTTTGCCACTGATTTAAACGAGCTTCTTGACCGAAGTAGCGTAAAATCCTTTCACATCGTTCAGGTGGCATGAAGGCCAACATGACTTTCGATGAGGCGCCACGCAGTAGAGGTTGACTTTGACCCTGGACGTAGCTACAGCGTAGCGCCTGCATACTCTCTTTTTGACGAACGCACAAAGCGCGATAACCCACGGGCACCATGTACGCCGCCAACTCGCCGGTTTGATGCTGCAAACGCGCCAAAATTGTCTCGACAGATTCAAGACTGTGCTGAGACGTTTGGTAACTACGCATCAAAAGTAACGCGGCGGGTCCCACGATAAAGGTTTTTTCATGGGCACTTTCTTCAATCAGGTTCCACTCTTTTAGGAGCTTTAAATGGCGATACAAGCTGCTGAGCGGAACAGCAAGCTGTTCACTTAAGGTCTTGGCTGAAATGGGCTCGTCGTTCACCGCGACCTGCATCAGCAGTTGTAGGGTTTTCTCATTAACCTGATTGGCGTTCATCTTGTTGTCTTTCATCATTTTTTATCGTGTACAAATCTATAACACAAATATAATTCTTATTAGATAGGAAAAGGAATGAAATAAATCTATCTTTTTCTCGAATGGTGAGAATTTATTATAAGGAAGTAAGTTAAGGTAAAAAGCGGGAGTGACCAGAGTTGCGATGGATAGACAAAGAAATGAGAAGAGAAAGAAACATAGAAAAGGGGCCGCAGCCCCTAATGTACACCGTTGAAAACGCGAGTTAGATCTGCTCGTACAACTCGTCAAACTGCGCTTCGGCAATGCGATTTCGGCCAGTACGTTTGGCGCGATATAACGCTTCGTCGGCTTTCTTCAGAAGCAACCTTGGGTTGGTGTCTATTTCTGGCACGATGGAGCAAACGCCGAGACTCGCCGTTACGTATGGCAATGTTGCATGATGGCTATGGGTGATACTTAACTCTTCTATCGTGGTGCGAATGCGGTTGGCAACGTGTTTTGCGCCTTCCATTTCTGTTTCAGGCAATATAACGGCAAACTCTTCACCACCAATACGCGCGATTTTGTCGAGGCAGCGAAGCTTCATGCTACGAATGGCTTCAGCAATCATACGTAAGCACTCATCGCCTTGTTGATGACCAAAGGTGTCGTTGTATTTCTTAAAGTGGTCTATGTCAAAAATGATCATCGAAATAGGGACACTTGAACGTTGTGAGCGGTGCCATTCGTCTTGGAATATTTCTTCAAAACGACGACGGTTATTCAGGCCGGTCAAACTGTCAGTGGTTGACAGCAACAATAGTTGTTCGTTGGTCTCTTCGAGTTGCTGCTGCAACTCTTCCAATTCGGCCAATTTCTGATCGAACTCTAAGGTTTTTTTCTTAAGTGCATGTCGCTGCTCGTAAAGCTCGAGAAAAACACGCACCTTACTTTGAAACACCAGTGTGTTCAGCGGTTTTAATAAGTAATCGACAGCGCCATGCTCATACCCTTTAAAAATGTGTTCATCGGCTTTGGATGCCGCAGTGACAAAGATAATTGGGATATTGCGCGTCTTACGATTCCCACGCATTAACTCGGCGACTTCAAAGCCATTCATGTTTGGCATTTGTACATCAAGCAAGACCAGGGCAAAGTCGTGATCTAAGGTGTGGGCAAGCGCTTCTTCGCCTGACGTGGCACGCACCAAATTGACATCAAAGCATTCTAGTAAACCTTCTAAAGTCAGTAGGTTTTCGATTTTGTCATCAACGATGAGTAGGGTTGGTTTATCAGGCATGTTCAGCAATCACATAAAGTATTTAAGTAATGACCAATCTCTTCCAAAGAAAGGACGTGGTCGACATCAACGGCAGCCATGGCCGCGGCAGGCATGGCTTTCGCTTCTGCACTATCAATGGATTGGACTAGGGTTAGTCCACCCAGTGTTTTGATTTTTTTGAGACCTAAGGCACCGTCGGAATTGGCCCCCGTCAGTACGATACCGATCAACGCGTTTCTATAGTAATCAGCCGCCGTTTCGAACAGCACGTCGATGGAGGGTCGTGAAAAATTGACGGGCGGATCGACCGACAGTGCGATACAACCATCGGTCTCAATCATCATATGGTAATTGGGTGGTGCGATGTACATGTTGCCATTTTTGATTGGCTGCTTGTCTTCTGCTTCATGGACCGACAAATGGCTCTTGCTATCAAAGTGGGCGGCAATGTAACTCTCAGGAGAGGCACTGATATGCTGAACCAACAAAATAGGGATACAAAATGAATCCTTAAGTTGCTGTAATACCGTTGCAACGGCTGCCAATCCTCCAGCGGATGCCCCGATTACAACAGCTTCATATTTGTGCCTGCAACAATCCATGCTTACCTTATCCGTTTCTTGCGATAGATCTTTTCTTTTTCGGAGACCAGATCAAACTTGTCCGCGATCGAAGAAAAACGCATCGATTCTTTAGAGCCAAGACATAAGAAGCCCCCCGGCATCAAACTGTCGTAAAACAGACGAAAAACTCGGTCTTGAAGCTCACGATTAAAGTAGATCAATACATTTCGGCAGAATATAACATTCATTTCCCCAAAAACGCCATCGGTCGCCAAATTGTGAGGGGTAAACAAAGTTTTCTCTCTCAGGGCTGTCTTCATGATTACGCTGTCGTAATCAGCCGTGTAGTAGTCGGAAAACGAAGCGCTTCCCCCGGCAGCTTGGTAGTTGGCTGTGTACTGACGAATCAGGTCCATCGGGTAAATGCCTTGCTTGGCTTTCTCTAAAATCGCTTCGTTGAAATCGGTCGCGTAGACTTGCGCGCGATCCTTCATGCCTTCTTCTTCCAACAAAATGCCCATGGAGTACACTTCTTGCCCAGCAGAGCAGCCGGCATGCCACACTTTGACAAAAGGGTAGGTTTGCAAGTGCGGGATGATCACCTCACGCACACGTCGATAGAACCAAGGGTCTCGGAACATTTCGGTGACGTTGATGGATAAGTCCAACAGCATTTGGTCGAAGAACCGCGGCTCATTGATCACTTTGTGTTGCATTTGAGAATAATTCGACATGCCCTCGATGGCGCGTCGATACTCTAATCGACGCTTGGTATGGGCCAGCGAATACTCACGAAAATCGTAGCCATATTTGCGGTATATCGCTTCAAGTAACAACTGAATTTCCAGTTGTTCGTTTGACAATTCAGTGACGCTTTCCATATCAGTACAACCAAACTCTTAACATTGAAAGTAACTTATCGGTATTTACCGGTTTCGCTAAATAATCACTTGCGCCCGCTTCGATGCACTTGCTTCTGTCGCCTTTCATGGCTTTCGCCGTTAAAGCAATGACAGGCAGCTTTTCATACACTTTTTGTTTGCGGATCTCTTCCATTGCTTCGTAACCGTCCATCTTCGGCATCATGATGTCCATGAGCACCACATCGATGTCAGGATTTTCTTTGAGCTTGTCTAGGCTCTCTATGCCATCGCGTGCAATGACGATGTCCATTCCTTTGTCTTCAAGAATGCTCGATAGCGCGAAGACGTTTCTCATATCATCGTCCACCAGCAAGACTTTCTTGCCCGTTAAGACGGACTCTTTGTTGTGCACGGCTCTTAAAATACCGCGTTGCTCACTAGGCAAGTTAGCTTCTACGCGGTGCAGGAAGAGGGCTGACTCATCCAAAAGACGCTCTGGCGACTTCACTCCTTTGATAATAATGCTCTCTGCATAGCGATTGAGTTCGCGCTCTTCTTCTTTACTTAGTTCGCGTCCGGTGTAGACGATAATCGGTACTCGAGCCGCGGTTTCACTTCGACGAATACGTTCAAGTAGCTCAAATCCGGTCATGTCTTCCAAGCCCAGATCCAACACCATGCAGTCATAGCGATTGGACTCCAATTCTTCGAGTGCTTTTTCCCCGGTTGGAACCGCCACGATATGAATGTCGTCTTCACCGATTAGCTGGCGAATAGACTCTTGTTGGATGGCGTCATCTTCAACCACCAACAAACGTTTTACGGGTTTAGAGAGAATATCTTCGATATTGCCAAACGCTTTTTCGAGCTTTTTCATATCGACTGGTTTGGTTAGGTAGCCAATTGCTCCCATGCGCAGCGCATCGAGGTTTGCGTCATTGGCAGACATAAAATGAACCGGGATATGGCGCGTCTCAGGGTTTTCTTTGAGTCGCTCCATGACGGTCCAGCCATCGATGCCGGGAAGGCCAATATCAAGAATGATGGCGCTGGGCTTGTAGTACTGAGCAAAGTGCAAGCCTGTTTCTCCGGTTTCTGCCACTATGCATTTGAAGCCACGCTCGCGGCCAAAATCACGCATAACGCTGGCGAAGGCGCGATCATCTTCAATGATCAACAAAGTACGATCTTCTGGCACCACGGTTTGTCGGTCATCTTCGACATAGCTATCGTTGTCCTGTTTGATGCTGTCCACCTTTTTGAATCCATTCAATTGGGGAATGGGCTCTTTTTCAACAGAGGGAACATCTTGAGCGGGAGGCGTTGGCTCTTGACGTTCAACAACGTCCATTGGCTCCATTGGGGCTAAGCTAATCGGCGATAGGCTCGGTTGCGATTCAGGCTCTTTGACTTCATAACGCGTAGGGAAGATCACCGTAAAGATGCTGCCTTTTCCTTCTTCGCTCTTGAGGTGAATACGTCCGCCAAGTAAATGCGTCAACTCTTTCGAAATCGACAGACCTAGCCCTGTACCGCCATATTTACGACTAGTACTGCCATCGGCTTGCTGGAAGGCTTGGAAGATAGCCAACTGCTGCTCTTGTTTAATGCCAATGCCGTCGTCTTTGACAGAGAACGCGATCAACGCTTCACGAGGTTTATCGAGCAGTTTCGCTTGTTCAGGAGAAGGCAAAGCCATATTCAATGTCACGGCACCTTCGTGTGTGAATTTGAAGGCGTTAGTCAGTAAGTTACGCAAGATTTGTTGTAAACGCTGGGCATCTGTTTCGAGCGTTTGGGGCAAGTTTGGTGCACAAATCACTTGGAAGTCCAAACCTTTATCATCGGCGATGTCTTGATAAAGTCTCAGAAGATCTTGTTCCACCGTTTGTAGGGGCACATCTTCAATGTGCAGATCGATCTTGCCAGCCTCGACCTTTGATAGGTCAAGAATTTCATTGATTAGCGAGAGAAGGTCTGAGCCTGATGAGTTAATGGCTTTGGCCGATTCAATCTGCTTCGCTGTTAAGTTGCCGTCTTTGTTATTGGCAAACAACTGAGACAAAATAAGGATGCTGTTTAACGGAGTACGAAGTTCATGGGACATGTTGGCCAAAAACTCAGACTTATATTTGCTGGCAATTTCCAACTCTTTGGCTTTCTCTTCGACAACAAGTTGCGCCTGATGCAGAGCCTCGTTTTTCTCCTTCATTTCTACTTGTTGTGATTCTAGCGCTTTAGTGCGCTCTTCCAACTCTTCGTTGGTCACACGCAGTTCTTCTTGTTGCGCTTGCAGCTCTGCTTCAGAGGCGCGCAGAACTTTGGTTTGCTCTTCTAGCTCTTCGTTGGTGACGCGAAGTTCTTCTTGCTGCGCTTGCAGTTCTTCTTCTGAGACGCGCAGTGCCTGTGTTTGCGCTTCGAGATCTTCATTCGCTTTGCTGAGATGTGCTTTTTGCTGCTGTGTCTCTTCAAGCAGGGATTTAATCACCAAACGCGCTTTTGTGGCGTTGAAAACGATAGCCAAATTGCCTACGACTTCATTAATAAAGCGTCTCTGAATAGGGGAGAATTCATGGAAAGCGCCGAGTAAGACTGTACCGATCAGCTGCTTATCCACACACAGTGGAATGGCCAAGAAATGCGTTGGCACGCTATCGCCTGCTGCGAAGTTGTAAACGGGTGCCTCGTCTGTAACGTGGTTAAACGCAATCACTTGTTGCTCTAAGCTGGCTTGGCCAACCATTCCTTCGCCAAGTTGAATGCGATTGAAGTTACCGGAGCGATCAGAAAACGCGTAAGAAGCATTCAACTCAAGCTGCCCGTTCTCGAAGAGATAGAAGGCACCCAATTGTGCATTTAGATGACGTGTGAAAAAACGAATAAATCGGTTAGAAAGCTCGCTCAATTCAATATCGCCACGAAGTTCATTATCTAGCGTTTCTTTCCCTGATTTCAGCCAATCAAGATCACGCAACTGTGAGGCCATGTTATTAAGTGAGCGACCTAACTCACCGAGTTCATCTTTTCTATCAATGGTCAGCGAGGCGTCGAGCTTTCCTTTGGCAATGTGCTGCGCGAAATCCATACTGGCCAACAAGGGTGAAGTCACGGAGTTGGAGAATTTGATCGCAACAAAGCAGATCAGTACAAAAATCATCGCAGTAATAATAGTCAGCGCTTGATAGATGCGAGTAATCGGCGTGGTGACTTCATCTTGGTTAATCTTTGAGATCAAATACCAATCGTAACCAGGTACTTGAATGCGGTTAAATGTGACCAAAACAGGGCGGCCAGCACTGTCGATGTATGTGCCTTGGCCTCCAGTGTCACCTGCTGAACGCGCATCTGTCCAATAGTCGAGATCGTAGCCAAGTCTAAAGCCGACCACATAGCGGCCATTGCCCATGGTAACGATGTCAGAGCGCAGGGTAAATTGATTGCTGGTGGCGTCGAGACCCAAAAGGTACGATTCGCCCGTTTCACCCATACCGACTCGTGAGTCGACAATTTTCGTCACCAACTGTGGGGAAACTTGCATGGCTGCAATGGCAATCAAATTGCCGTCGTGATCGAGGATTGGGGCAGAAAAGTAGGCAACATATTGCCCTTGTGCCGCTTTGCTTTTTACAAAATCAGTAAAATACGTTGTGCTCTTTGCCACGGTTTTGGCCCACACTTTCGCCAGTGACGGATCGGTGTTTTCGTAGCTTAAGCTGTTTGCGTTGATGCGGCTCTTATCGTGCAGAGCGTAGAGGATCTTTCCTTTGTCTGGAGAGAGTAAGAAAAAGTCATTGTAATCGTAGGCGCTGGTGAAAGAGCTGATCACAGAGTCTTCGACTTCTTCAATCGAGTAGTTGACGCTAACGCCTGTTGTTAACCCCGTAGCGAAATCGCGCAGCTCGTCTGTGCCAGCCAACGTACCAATATCGAGTAATCGTTTTTCAAAAAAGGTATCAATCGAGGCGCTTCTTAGTGTCTGAATGGCAAGCAGCTCTTGGAAGGATTTTTTTATCAGGGCTTCCGATGCCATGCGGCCACTGAAAAGGGTGACGCAAACCATGGGTAAAATGCCAAAAATTATTAAGAGGGCAATCAATTTAGGACGAATACGTAAGTCCGCAAAGCTAATCATTTCAACATCACTATAATTACTGTTATACAACAAGTTTCTATTATCTTGGACATCCGTTCAATTACGCATGCAACGAGGCTTGATAAGGATCTGGTTTTCTGTATCTCAAATCAATAACTACTTGATAAAATTCTCAATATGTGAACTCGAATGTGCGAGTAATATTGGGTTAATCAAAGCGGTTTTTACCTTGTTTACAGGATGAAAGCAGCCCGCTCGCTGATTGGCACGTTATTTGAAGGCAATTATTTGGTGATGAAAGGGGCTTGGCATACTTGTGACCGCACAAAAATACGCAAAATAGTAAATAAAACTAGAGTTTTTACTCGTATTGCCTAATAGCAATAAAATGGCGTTTTATTTGTATCATTATGTTTTTAATGGATTATTTGACTTTGAGATAACAGTTGTGCGCCCGAAAGTATTTGCAAGGTTATGTGAAGTAATTCAAAATTAACTGGTATAGCCAGTTTGAAGATTATGAACCAAGGTTTTTATGAAAGTCACAAATCTATTTAAAGACAAAGTCGACGCATTCTCTGCGCATCATTCTGAGTTTATTAATTGGATGTCTCCAACTCTTCGTGAGTACTGGGGTGATTTTCTAGGAAAGGCGCAAGGAAGTTTTCTTTTCTCGAAAGTACGCGATCATCAGCAGCCTGCGGTGAATGAAGAAGTGTCATTGCCTGAGCCGATCGTACTCAAACCAGAAGCGCAGCTTGTTTACAACGAGTTAAGTGAAAAAATAGGTCAAGTGATTCATGTTGGTGATTGGATTCATGTTGATCAAGAGCGAATCAATCAATTTGGATTGGTGACAGAAGACATGCAATGGATTCATACGGATCCTGAGCGTGCAGCAGTAGAGTCGCCATTCAAAACCACCATCGCTCATGGCTTTTTAACATTAGCTCTATTGCCGAAGTTGACCGATTCAGTTAATCCTGACAATAACCTCTTCCCGACGGCGAAGATGGTTGTGAATATTGGCTTGAACCAAGTGCGTTTCCCATACCCGGTGAAATCGGGTAATAACTTACGCGCTTCAAGCACGCTAACCAAAGTGACCCCAATTAAAAAAGGGTTAGAGATAGAGCGGGAAATCAAAGTGGAGATCGAAGGTGTTCGTCGTCCTGCTGCCGTTGTGGTTTCCGTTATTCAGCTCCATTTTTAAATCTTTGGTTCTTTCGATTCTATAAAGAGCGCTCAAAGCGCTCTTTTTTGTTGCCGTTTTTCTTGGCTTCCGATTTCTCGTTACGTCAACCTGATGTCCCCATACTGAGAATGCATTAAATTAGTGCGTTTTTTACTCAGTCTTTGTTCGTAACTGCCTGCAAGTTACAAAATTTCCAAATTTCAAACTGATACGCTCCAAAGCAGTGACTTATATCAAGGAGTACATATGATCGGTTTGGAACCCATGGCCATTTCGTCCCACCTGGGATGGTTGCTACTGTTGATCCTAAGTTACCCTTTCATACTTGTGGGCATACAATTGGCCGTGTTCGATATACGGGTGAGAGCGAAAGTGAATCGCTATTTCAATTGGGGATTTCTGGTCGTGGTGGGCGCGTTGCTGTTTTTTCACATGCAAACGGAAGTGGTTTACGGAAAATATTTTTTAGATCGTTGGCAATCGAAGTGATGAACTTCGGATGGAATGGAGGAAAATCATGATTACTAGAGACTAGAGACTAGAGACTAGAGACTAGAGACTAGATAAGAGAGAGCTGTCTGCTTAAAAACCACTTTGTATGACAAAGCAACAAATCGATCCGATATTGTCCAATCAACACAAAGAAACGAAATTATTAGTTGATCTCTCATGAGAATACGTTAAAGTGCACCCCGTTCCCGAGACAAGCGCGGGCAACACAGTAAGGCGCGTTGGCAGAGGGGCTATGCAGCGGATTGCAAATCCGTGGACCTCGGTTCGACTCCGGGACGCGCCTCCATTATTTAGAAAAGCCGACACTGAGTGTCGGCTTTTTGCATTTCAGCACTTTTCATCTTTTTCTTTTTTCCAGTGATTCATGAGAGTTTGCTCTACTCTTAGGGGCTCGCACGTTGTCATCTTTTTGATTGCTCTATACATTCCCATACAAATAGGGACGTGAATAATCAATAAAACAGTGTACATTAACTTGGTTCTATTCATTTTATCTATGTGCACTGATGGAAAATTATCTATGAAATATACGCCGCTCGCACTTTCACTTGCCGCGCTATTCGCTTTTGGGGTAGGGACTCCTTCGCAAGCTTATGCTCAATCTGTCGCTTGGGATCAAGCAAACGAGACATGGTTAACTCAATCGACAGATCATTTTGTTATCCACTTTAGAAATGGTCATGAAAAGCAAGCCGCAAGAGCGCTTGATCTCGCCGAACAATCACATAAAGAGTTGGTGCCATACTTTGGTTACGAGCCGAAAGAAAAAACAGAATTGGTGTTGGTCGATGAGGTGGACTATTCAAACGGTTGGGCGACGGTGGTGCCATATCCACAAATTCGTTTGATTATGAGTCCACCAGATGAAGCAAATGGCTTGGAAAATAACGATGAGTGGATGCATCTACTCATTAAGCATGAGTACGCGCATATCATGCACATGGAAATGGGCGGCGGCGCGGTCAACGTTTTTCGTAAAATATTTGGTCGCAACCCATTTCTTTATCCTCATCTCATGACGCCTTCTTTTATGCTGGAAGGGCTGGCGGTTTATCTGGAAACCAATGAACAAGCTGGCTATGGACGCTTGCAAGGCTCTGGTTATGACATGGAAATGAGAATGGAAGTCGCCTCTGGTGACGTGAAAGATCTCAACCAAGTTGCCGTGGCGGCAAGAGAATGGCCGCTAGGCTATAACTATTTGTACGGAGCCTATTTCGTACAATACCTAGCTGATACCTATGGTGATGCGAAGGTGCAAGAGTTTTTGCAGGGTTACAGCCGCAAGCTTATCCCGTTCTTTTTGCTCAACAGCACGGCGAGAAAAACCTTTGGGAAGGATTTTGAACAGCTTTGGTCTGATTTCCAAGCTCATATTTATGAGAAATACCAAGGCGATCTTGCCACCATGATGGAGCAAGCCGTCATTGGTGAGGGGAAATACACCGCCCCATTTATGCAAGTGTTTACCGCAACGGACAATGGTGTTTTGGTTAACGTCGACAATGGTGAGGATGCGAGTGAACTGAGGTTGTTGGACGATGGCAGTGATGAGCGCGTGGGAGCCTCACTGACTAAAACGAAAAACATCAACTCGCTCGATTTCCATCCTCAAAGTGGGGTGCTGGCGACGCGTTCTATCGCTTATGCCGATGGCCGAGTGCTGAGCGATGTTTATCTTTATCAAGATGATCGTTGGCAAGCGTTGACAGAGAAGCAGCGTTTTCGCAGCGCTAAATGGCTCCCTGATGGCCAGCGTTACTTAGCTACACGTAAGGTGAATGGTCTCAGTGAACTGTGGTTAATGACTGCACGACAAGCAGAAAGCGGTCAGCAAATTTGGCAAGGCACGATTGGTGACGTATTGGGTGGATTTGCAGTGTCTCATGATGGTCGTTTTATCGTGGCGAGTGTTAAACGATCGAGTGAAGGTTGGAACCTTGAAAAATTTGACTTAACCGCGTTGCAATGGACTCCGCTAACGCAATCCCGTGCTGTCGAAAATTCACCGGCGTTTACCCCAGAAGGTGAAGTGCTGTTTAGTGCCGACTATGATGGGGTGTTTAACATCTACTCGCTCGACATAGAATCTGGCGAAATAAAGCAGTTGACTCGTGAAGTTGGTGGCGCATTTACACCACAAACTCACCGTGATTCAGGTTTTGTTTATCAATCGTATGATGCCGACGGCTATACCTTGAAAGAAAAATCAGACAGGGTTGCAGTGACCACTTTCACGGTTGCCGACAAAGATGGCCAATATCATTATGCCGATCCTGTTGAGCAGGTAGCGGAAAAAAGCGAGATCAGTGACTACTCTCCTTGGTCCAGCTTGCGCCCAAGAACGTGGTTGCCGATTGCTGCACAAGATGAGAATCAAAAATTAGCTGGTTTCATCATTAACGGTGCTGATGCATTAAGTCGTCATCAATATCAATTGGGTTTGTCATGGGATTTTGAAAACGATCTTGCACAGTTCAATCTGGGCTATTTGTATGATTCGCGTTGGCTCGTTCAAGCATCGCGTACACACGATTTCACCACGTTCAAGCAAGGTTCGGCAGAGACCTATCGAATAGAACAAAGTGACAGTGCGTTGCTCCAACGCAATCACATCTTTACGGCTTTTGAAGACCAACTCAGTGTTGCCGCAGGTGTTTATTGGGATAAAGACTCAGAAGCAAAAGCGCCATCTTTTGGTGCGATCACTCCGTATCGAGATCAAGAAGAAAGCTTGGTGGGTTTGGCCGTTACTTTTGATAATCGCGAAAGCTATCTTAATGTGCCAGGAGTAGGTTGGGGGCATTACCTCGATGCGGTTGTGGAAACTAACGACTGGTTAAGCAGTGACTACCGAGGGGAGAAATTTCAGGCGCAGTGGCAAATGACATTCGATTTGCCGGGAAGAAGCACGCTGTCACTTCGCCTTGCGGGTGGCTATGCGGACGAAAAAGCCAAGCCTTTCCGTTTGGGTGGCTCTGATCAAAGTGACGAACATGCTCTGTTTGGCCGCGAGTCACAGTCTCTAAGAGGTTATGATGAAAACGTTCAACGAGGCGATCGTTATTTCACACAGCGACTCACGGCAACCACGTGGTTAGCACGCGTTGAGCGCAACTGGGGGCTTTACCCAATTGGTTTGGGTGATATTTCAGCTTCGGTGTTCGCCGACTCAGGGACGGCTTGGAGTGAACAAACAAGTCGAAATCAGCTGAGTGGAGCGGGTTTGTCAGTCACGGTTGAAACGCGTCTGGGATACAATCTCGTGCTACCGATCACCTTAGGATATGCTCATGGCTTTGATTCGGAACTGGGTAAAGATCAGTTCTTCTTCTCGGTGGCGGGGCAGTTTTAAATCGCCACTAGAACCAATAAACAAGGCAGCGTTACGCTGCCTTGTTTGCTCTTGCACCAAAAAGGTTAGACAAACTGTTTCATTAAACGCTGTAAGTCTTCAATGCTGTCCACTAAGTGGCTAGTGCGTTGCACAGAGCTGTGGGACGACTGAGACGTATCGTCGGCGAGCTGCTTAATGTTGACGATGTTGCGATTGATCTCTTGCGTTACGCTGGCTTGTTGCTCTACTGCAGTGGCGATTTGATGACTGCTGTCTGTTACCGCGTCCAACTTATCACGAATAACGGAAAGAACATCGCCTGTTGCATCGGCTTGTTTCTTACAATCCTGAGACAAATCAAACCCCGTATTCATCGCTTCCACTGCCTGTTTGGCCGTTGTTTGAAGCTGATTGATCATTGCATGGATCTCATTGGCACTGCTGCCCGTTTTAGAGGCCAAATTTCGGACTTCATCGGCGACTACGGCAAAGCCACGGCCTGCCTCTCCAGCGCGTGCGGCTTCAATCGCAGCATTTAATGCCAGCAAATTAGTCTGTTCAGAGATGGTGGTGATCACTTCTAAAATACTGTCGATTTTCTGTGTATGGTTCGATAACTGCTCAATCACGGCTTTAGAGTGTTCCAGTTCTTTGGCCATGGCATCCACCACTCGTATGGTGGTTCCAATGCTCTCCAAGCCCGTTTGAGACGCCTCATTAGCTTCTTCCGTGAGCATGGACGCGGCAGACGCCGCATTCGCGACCTCATTGATTGAATGAGTCAGTTCCTCAACGGCGGCGGCCACTTGCTGCGTTTCATGGCATTGTTGATCCAAGCTGGCACCGATGGACTGAATGGTGGCAAACTCCTCTTCTGCTGAGATCAGAATTCCGCCGGAAGTTTCAGTGGCACGAGCCGTCACCGCGCGCAGTTCCGCCTTTTTCATCATTAACGCCAACTCGATTTGTGAGTAATCGTCAAAGTGATTGGTATAAGGCTTCTCCATGAGGGGATTATGATAGGCGTCGTGAGCTAGGGTTTGAAGATTGCCAAATCGTTTCGCTTGGTAGAGAGCGTTAGCCCCCAACAGTAAAGCACAACCCCCGCTTAGAGTGAGCAAGACGTTAGAAGCGGTGAGTGTGCCAGCAAAAATTAAGCCCGCAGTCGCAAAGGAACCAAGCGTAGAAAGGTGGTGGAAAGTGAGCCTTGGTTTTGCACGATGTTTATTCGCTCGTAGCTGATCGTAAAGCGCCTGTGCTCGTTCCACTTGTTCTGCGCTTGGTTTAGAACGGACGGATTGAAATTCAATGATGTCGCCATCTGCACTTTTGATCGGTGTAACGAATGCTGAAACCCAGTAATGTTTGTCATCACTGCATTGGTTTTTCACTAACCCCATCCAGCTTTTTCCAGAGCGTAAGTATTGCCACAACTGAGCAAAAGCTTGCTTTGGCATATCAGGGTGACGGACCATGTTATGAGGATTGCCAACTAACTCCTGCTGTGAGAACCCGGCAATATCACAAAACTCGTCGTTAGCGTAAGTAATGATGCTGTCTGGGTTGGTGGTTGAGATCAAATTGGCACGTTCTGAATAGCGTTTGTTGAGCGTAGATTGGGTGGTCATTTTGATTATTATTTCTCTTAGAATGTGTGATAGAGCAAGTCGTGGAAAGGTGCTTATGAATACACCAGTGCATATGATACAGCTCGAATAATCGTTGTATTTATGACCTGAATCAAAGCTTTAGAGATATTAACAAAATGATTATTAAAAGGTGATTCGCTTCAACTCGGTGTGAAAAATAGAACACTTGAAACAAATTGTTACATTAGTATCGTGATGTCGATCGTATCAATTGTTCGCTTTTGATCATTGGCGGCCAATAAGATGGGATAAAGTGTGAAAAAATATTACACAAAATTTGCTTTAATACGATCTTCTTTTCTAAATATCGTTGTACATTTTGGTATAAAAAGCGTCCGACCCTACATTTTCAAGGGTTTATTCATCTAACCCTAAAGTGTCTACCCCTTTAGAGTAGTTTAATTTCGTAATTGATTTACATCATATTTTCATTTTCTTTCATAATTAACAATGCGCTCAGATAAGAACCTAACCCTTAGGAAGTATTATGAGCAAGTTGAAGCTAGTGATTGTTGGTAACGGGATGGTCGGCCACCGTTATATCGAAGATCTGGTTGATAAAACGGATGTTTCTCAATACGACATCACCGTATTTTGTGAAGAGCCACGCGTCGCGTACGATCGCGTCCATCTCTCTTCTTATTTCTCACATCACACTGCAGATGAACTCTTATTGGTGAAAACCGGCTTTTATGAAAAGCACGCGATCAAAGTGTTGTTAGGTGAGCGCGCGATCAATATTAACCGTGAAAAACAAACGGTGTATTCGAGTTCGGGCCGTGAAATTCAATACGATAAGCTGATTCTTGCAACAGGTTCTTTCCCATTTGTTCCACCAATCAAAGGTAATGAGAGCAAAGATTGCTTTGTTTACCGTACCATCGAAGATCTTAAAGCCATCGAAGCATGTGCGAAGAAGAGTAAAAGTGGTGTGGTGATTGGCGGCGGTTTGCTTGGTTTGGAAGCGGCTGGTGCGCTGAAAGCACTCGGAATGGAAACACACGTTGTCGAGTTTGCCTCTAAACTGATGGCTGAACAGCTTGATCAAGCGGGTGGTGATCAACTTCGTCAAAAAATCGAACGTATGGGCGTGAAAGTTCATACCAGCAAAAACACCTTGGAAATCGCAGCAGAAGGCGAACAAGCACGCAATGTGATGCGCTTTGCCGATGACACTGAGCTTGAGACTGACTTCATCGTGTTCTCTGCGGGTATCCGTCCTCAAGACAAATTGGCTCGCCAAATGGGTCTGGGTATCGCACCTCGTGGCGGTATTGAAATTAACGACCACTGCCAAACCACAGACAGCAATATCTACGCCATTGGTGAATGTGCGTCATGGAATAAGATGTTCTATGGACTGGTTGCGCCGGGCTATAAAATGGCCACCGTTGCCGTGGATCACCTGCTAGGCAACGTTGACAGCAAGTTTGAAGGGGCGGATATGTCTGCCAAGCTCAAACTGCTGGGTGTCAAAGTAGGGTCGATTGGCGATGCGAATGGTCGTACACCTGGTTGTAAGAGCTACGTTTATCAAAACGAAGAGCTTGAAGTCTACAAACGTTTGATCGTTTCAGCAGACAACAAGAAACTACTTGGCGCAGTAATGGTAGGTGACACGTCGGATTACGGTGACTTACTGCAACTGATGTTGAATGAAATTGAGCTACCACAGCATCCAGATACTTTGATCCTGCCAGCGCACGCTGGTGCCGAGAAGCCAAAACTCGGCGCAGATTCATTGCCAGATTCTGCGGTGATCTGTTCGTGTTTCGATGTGACTAAAGGCAAAATCGCGCAAGCGGTGGCTGACGGCCATCACACCATCGGCGACATCAAAGCAGTGACCGGTGCAGGCACTGGCTGTGGCGGTTGTATTCCGCTGGTCACGTCAGTACTAAACGCTGAGCTTGCAAAAGCGGGCGTTGAAGTGAAAAGCGATATCTGTGAGCACTTCGCATACTCTCGCCAAGAGCTGTTCCACCTCATTCGCATCGAAGAGATCAAAACCTTTGATGAACTGTTGGCAAAACATGGCAAAGGCTATGGCTGTGAAGTGTGTAAGCCGGCGGTGGGGTCAATTTTGGCGTCATGCTGGGGTGAGCACATCCTGAAGCCTCAGTTAGTGAAGCTGCACGACACCAACGATAACTTCCTTGGCAACATGCAAAAAGACGGCACATATTCGGTGATCCCACGTATGGCGGGTGGTGAAGTGACGCCACAGGCACTAAAAGTGTTGGCTGAAGTGGCGGCGGAATACAATCTCTACACCAAAGTAACGGGTGCACAACGTATTGGTCTGTTTGGTGCGCAAAAAGATGACCTTCCAGCTATCTGGAAAAAACTGATTGCCGCTGGCTATGAAACTGGTCAAGCGTATGCCAAAGCACTGCGTATGGCGAAGACCTGTGTTGGTTCAACCTGGTGTCGTTACGGTGTTCAAGATTCAGTCGGTCTTGGCGTGTTTATTGAGAACCGTTACAAAGGCATCCGCACTCCGCACAAGATGAAATTTGGCGTATCAGGCTGTACGCGTGAATGTGCTGAAGCACAGGGTAAAGACCTCGGTATTATCGCCACAGATGCAGGCTGGAACATGTACGTGTGTGGCAATGGCGGTATGAAGCCTCGTCACGCCGATTTGCTGGCTAGCGATCTAGACCAAGAAACGCTGATCAAATACATCGACCGTTTCATGATGTTCTACATCCGCACTTCTGCGCCACTGCAACGCACCTCTGTGTGGCTAGGCAACATGGAAGGTGGTGTGGACTACCTACGCCAAGTGATTGTTGAAGACAAATTAGGCATCAATGCACAGTTGGAAGCGGACATCGCGAAATTGGTGGAAGCGTATCGCTGTGAATGGAATGAAACCATTAACGACGAAGCTCAGCTAACACGCTTTGCGCACTTTATTAACTCAGACAAGCGTGATGAAAACGTCGTGTTTGTTTCAGAGCGTCAACAACATCGCCCAGCAACGTTTGCAGAGAAACACCCAGAGTTGAAAGGTGACATCTTGCACGTAGCGGTAACGGAATAATAGGAGAAGCAAACATGGCTTTTGAACAAGTATGCGACATTAACGACATTATTCCTGGTACCGGCGTTTGTGCCTTGGTCAATGGGCAGCAAATTGCGCTGTTCAGACCAAGTGAAGAAGAGCAGGTGTTTGCGATCAGTAACATGGACCCATTCGCACGCTCAAACGTGCTGTCTCGTGGTTTGATTGCTGAGCACAAAGGTGAACTTTGGGTAGCGAGTCCACTGAAAAAGCAGCGCTTTAACTTGGCAACCGGTGCGTGTATGGAAGATGAACGCTTTAACATCAAAGCGTATCAAGCACGCGTCAATAACGGCATTGTCGAAATCTCGGCTTAGCTAGGCGTTAGGTAAGCTGATACGAGATTCAATAGTACAAAGGTTTCTTGTTCCCTTAACGGATTTTTGTAGGGAAAAGACGATATAGAACAGGAAGCCTTTCTCTATTCAATCTTTCACTTTTAATTTTAACTTTTATAAAGGGACGCATTATGTCTGACTTAAGACCTGCAGAATTCGTACAAACCATGATTGATGTTGGTGAAGCGAAAGTAAAAACCTCGACCCGCGATTTGGTTTTACGCGGTATGATGGCAGGCATCATTCTGTCGTTGGCGGTTGTGGTGGCGATTACAGCCATTACGCAAACAGGCATTGGCATTGTGGGCGCGTTAGTGTTCCCTGTGGGTTTCTGTATCCTGAGCCTGATGGGTTACGACTTGGTGACAGGTGTTTTTGGCCTTGCACCGTTAGCGAAATTTGAAAACCGTCCGGGTATTACTTGGGGCCGTATTTTACGTTGTTGGGGCCTTGTTGGTCTGGGTAACTTGATTGGTTCACTGCTTGTTGCGGGTTTAATTGCGCTGTCGCTAACCATGAACTTCAGTGTTGAGCCAAATGCTGTCGGTCAAACCTTTATCAAGGCAGCGACTGCTCGTACAGTCGGTTTTGAAAACCTTGGTGCTGATGGTTGGATCACCTGTTTTGTGCGCGGTATTCTGTGTAACTTGATGGTGTGTCTAGGCGTGATTGGCAACCTTTCTGCACGTACTGTTGCAGGTAAAATTGCGGCAATGTGGCTACCTATCTTTATCTTCTTTGCGTTGGTTTTCGAGCACGCGGTGGTGAACATGTTCCTGTTCCCGCTAGGTATGATGCTGGGTGCGGATTTTGGTATCGCGACTTGGTTGAACTTCAACCTGATCCCAACCATTCTTGGTAACATCGTAGGTGGCTTGCTGTTCACTTGTATTCCTCTGTACCTGACTCATGCGAAAACAGCCCCAGCAATTGATGTGACTGAAAAGCAAACTGAAATCAATGCAGAACCTGCACTGAGCATCAAATAATCTATTTCGCCCTGAGGTGTTCCCTCAGGGCGACGATTCACCTGATTCAGCACTGCGAAAATCTCGAACACAGCAACCATCATTCACTCGTTTTGCTGATAAAAAGTAAACATTTCCCTCACAGAGAGGCGCTGAGTGGTACTCTTTATCATCAAATTTATTCAATAGGCTCAACCATGACGCTAACTTCTTTATCCTCATTGCAAAATCAAGGTTTTGTTTCTCTTGTCGGCGCGGGCCCTGGCGATCCGGATTTGCTCACGGTCAAGGGTTACCGAGTGATTCAACAAGCGGAAGTGGTGGTATACGACCGTTTGGTTTCACCGGAAATTCTCGCGTTAGCCAACGAAAAGGCGGAAATGATCTACGTAGGCAAAAAACTCGATTTTCATTGTGTTCCGCAAGAAGAGATCAACCAAATTTTGGTGACAAAAGCATTGGAAGGAAAACGCGTGGTTCGCTTGAAAGGGGGCGACTCGTTCATCTTCGGCCGTGGTGGGGAAGAGCTTGAAGAGTTAGCGGAACATGGTGTGCGTTTTGAAGTGGTACCGGGCATCACGGCGGCAGCGGGGGCAACGGCTTATGCTGGCATTCCGCTTACCCACAGAGATCACGCGCAAAGTGTGCAGTTTATTACTGGGCACATCCAAAAAGATGGCAAAGAGATAGAGTGGCCATCATTGGCGCAAGCCAACAACACTTTGGTGTTTTATATGGGGTTAAAGCAGTGCCGTTATATCGCGGAGAAACTGCTTGAAAACGGTTTGGATGCGTCAACGTCGTGCGCGATTATTGAAAATGGCACCCGTCGCGAACAGCGTGTATTGACGGGCAGCCTAACACAACTCCCTGAATTGGCAACTCAAGCAATCAGTCCCGCTTTGATCGTGGTTGGCAGCGTGACTTCGCTGCACGACAAACTCAAGTGGTTTTAACCCCATTTATATTGCACAGCGGCTTGGGTTCCGCTGCATTTCTTGCTGGCGAAGAGGCATTTGGTCAATCACCTTTTTCAACAAGGTCCAATCTGTCTTTTCGCCCCAACGCAACTTCTCCCGTCCATCTTTGCCGACCAATACCCCCGTGTGTTGACCTTTCGGGATATCATAAAACGCATTGAGTACACCGAAATCAAAGGCGTCTTGTGCCCAAGTGGGGACAGTGCTGCCATCTTCTTTGATGACCAAGGTAACGATGTCGCGCTCTTGCAAGGCGCACTCCTCCATCAGTGTTTCCAGCAAAAATTGTTGAACATACTGATCATGAGACGGTGCGAAAAACAGAATGCTCCTGTGCTGCCATTTTTCGGAATCAGCCGGATACGAATGAGCCAGAGCACTGAATAAAATGAAGACGATCGACCAATAACGCATACCGCTCCCTCGTAAGATGTTTTACTTACTATACGTAAGCATAGCTAAATGGATTAATTTCGTTTTTCGCCTCGCTTTTTCACCGGCTATCGAATAGGGTTAGGGCTACATTTTTTAGAGAGTAAATGCGTGTTATGACCAGTAAAGTGGCGATTTTTGTCGACGTTCAAAATATTTATTACACCTGCAAAGAAAAGTACCGCAAACATTTCGATTACAACCGTTTTTGGCAGTCGGCTACTCAGGATAAACAAGTTGTGGTCGCTCATGCTTATGCGATTTCAAGTAAGGATCCGGGTCAACGTCAGTTTCACCATATTTTGCGGGGTATTGGTTTTGACGTAAAACTGAAGCCTTTTATTCAACGCTGGGATGGCAGTGCAAAAGGGGATTGGGATGTGGGCCTCGCGTTGGACGCTTTTGAGTATGCGCCAATGGTGGATGAGGTCATTTTATTATCTGGCGACGGCGATTTCGAAATCCTTGTTGAGCGCATTCAGCAAAAGTTTGGAAAAAAGGTCACGGTTTATGGCGTGCCGGGCTTAACAGCGCAAAACCTCCAAGCGGTCGTGGACAGATATATCCCAATCGAAGATGAGTTACTTTTGCCTTAAAATAGGGACAAGCCACTTTTAGGTCAGGTTTGTAGCGGCTGTTTTTTGATACTGCTTTTCCAGGATTAGCGCGGCACTGTTTTCGCGTCACTCACGCTGCTAAAGCCGATCAGCCGACCATGCTCAGGCGATGGCAAAATAAACACAGATTTACTATTCATACGATTTGGTATTGCGAGAAAATTCCGTTACAATGCGGCGCATTGATAATACGAATAAATATCATTTATTGTTTTGGTAGTCACTTTAGGTAACAAAAACGTCTATGTCTGGATATAAAGCAGGTGCTGCGTTACTTCTTTGGGTCGTAAGTTCTGGCGCGATGAGTAACGACCTTGAACAAGCACAGAAAATTCAAAATCGTACTCATACCGCGGCCAGTAAGAGCCAAAGCGTCATTAACGCGAGCGCCGATAAAAGTCAGTTACTGCAAGCAGAGATTGAAATCCTAAAGGAAGAAGTTCGTAACCTAGAGCTCTATCAGCGTCACTTGACCAGCATGATTGCCAATCAAGAACAAGAAAAGAGCAGCCTAGCAAAACAGATTCAAGACATTCAAGTGACTCGTCAGGGCATTGTACCGCTAATGTATGACATGCTGGACACGCTCAAAACAGACATCAATCAAGACATGCCGATCAAATGGCAGCAACGCCAAGAGCGTATTGAAAAACTGGAACAGATGATGGTTCGCGCTGATGTGGCGGATGCAGAGAAGTTTCGCCGCATTCTAGAGGCGTATCAAATTGAACTGGATTACGGCAGCAAGTTGTCTGCCTACCAAGCTCCTATTACGCTCGCCGATGGTAAGCAGATAGAGGTGGAGCAACTGCATCTGGGGCGCGTGTCGCTTATTGCTCGCACTCTCAATGCCAATCAGTTCTGGTATTGGGATCAAACCCAACGTCACTGGTTATCGCTAACGACCATTCCTAGCACGGATATCAATCGTGCGTTTGACATTGCCGCTCAAAAAGTCGCGCCCGCGATGTTGAATATGCCCGTTGCTTTAGCGACAGCGGAGGCTAAGTAAATGAACAAATGTCGATTACTCTCACTCGCTTTACTCGTTTCGTTGAGCCTCCCATCATTTGCTCAAACACAACTAGTGCCAAAAGCAACGCAAGAAAGCCGCCAACAACAGGCAGAAAACCAACAGCGTGAAAATGCGTTTCTCAGCCAAGAGCAGCAATTGGCTGAGTTAAAGCGCCAACTCGAACAGCAAAAATCGACGTTGGAAGAGAAAAACGCGCAGCTTTCTAGCCAGTTCAGTGATAACGAAGTGACCTTGTCACACTTAGAGGAAGAGCTTCGTGTCGAAACGGGTTCGCTTGGCGAGTTATTTGGTGTTGTTCGACAGCATGCGAAAGAACTAAAAGCCGATCTCAATGACGCAGTCACCGCGATTGGACAAACAGAGCAAGTTGGAACGGTCGATCAAATTGTCGTGGCACAATCGCTGCCCGATATCGCACAACTTAAAACGCTTTGGCATGTGATGCAGCAACAAATTGTGGCAAGCGGTGAAATGCGAGCGCTTCAAGTTAACCTTATCAATACTGAAGGTGCGGTTGAACCCACTGACGTTATAGCGTTAGGGAATTTCGCTTTGCTTGCACCGCAAGGTTACGTCAACTGGAAGAGCGACAAAGGTTTCGCGATTCCTTATGCCAAACTGCCTGAAGGCACGCCGACACTCGACACGCTTCGTTCACAGCACGCGATTTCAATGGTACCTGTGTTGATTGATCCCACTCGCGGGGGGCTGCTCGAGCAATACGCACATTCGCCAAGCCTTGCCGATCGCTTCGCTGCGGGTGGCGTGGTTGGCAAAGTGATCTTTGCCTTGCTTGCGGTGGGGCTCATTATTGCCTTGTATCGTGGTATTTTGCTGCTGACCACCAAGAGCAAAATTCGTCTTCAACTCAAACAGCCGAACCAGTTAGGTAACAATCCGCTAGGCCGTGTTCTGGCGGTGTATGACAAAGACAAGCCACGCAGTGTCGAAGCTCTAGAGCTGCGCTTGTTAGAGACCATAGTGGATGAGCAAACCGGGCTGGAAAAAGGGCTTTCGATGCTCAAACTGTTGGCAGCGTTGGCACCGATGTTGGGGCTGCTTGGTACCGTGATTGGTATGATCGAAACCTTTCAAGTCATCACCCAATTTGGTAACGGGGATCCCAAAGTCATGGCCAGCGGCATCTCGATGGCTTTGGTCACCACCGTGCTCGGCTTAGTGGCGGCGATGCCGTTATTGCTAGCACATAACGTGCTCAGCGGTTGGGCGGAAGAAATTCGCAGCATCCTCGAAAAGCAAGGCATTGGTTTGGTGGCACAACAAGCAGAGCAGCAGCTACCTTCCGTCACGTCCGCGATGGATAAAGTCGGCAACGCGGCGTGATCATCATGGACCTTCATTCCGACATTTGGCCAGAACTACTGACTTCATCCTCGTGGTGGAATGCGCTCTATTCCTTTATGCAACAAGGCGGAGAAGTGCTCTGGTGGTTAGCGGCGGTCGCGGTGACCTTTTGGCTGCTGACCATCGAAAAATTGCTGTTTATCTACTGTGCGTACCCTCGTTTACGTGCAGAAACATTGCAAAAATGGCAAATGCGGCACGATCACCTTTCATGGTTTGCGCGTTCGCAAAGAGAAGCCTGGTTAGATGATGCGCATCAACAGTTATTCAAACACTTGGCCTTTATCAAAGTATTGGTGGCCATTTGCCCGATGCTAGGCTTACTTGGCACCGTGACAGGCATGATCTCCGTGTTTGATGTGATGGCCACACAAGGCAGCAGCAACCCGAAGCTCATGGCTTCTGGTATTTCATTGGCCACCTTGCCAACGATGGCGGGCATGGTGGCAGCGTTAGTAGGTATGTTTGTTCACGCTCGCTTGGTAAAACTGTGCCAAAACCGAGAAGTGAAACTAGAGCAGTCTTTGAGGAGTGACGCATGAGATTAGGCAGACGTCAAAGTAAAAGCGACGAAGCACAAATTGACCTAACTTCAATGCTCGATATTGTGTTTATCATGCTGATTTTCTTTATTGTCACGAGTTCATTTGTGCGTGAGTCTGGTGTTGAAGTGAATCGCCCTCAAGCGTCTAATGTTTCGGCGCAGAAAGATGCGGGTATTTTCGTTGCGATCACCGCCGCCAACGATATCTATATCGATAAACGTATGGTGGACGTCGAGCGCGTACAAGCGAGCATTGAACGCCTGTTGCTCGAGCAGCCTGACGCTTCTCTAGTGATTCAAGCGGATGAATACGCCTACAATGGCGTCGTCGTGAAAGTGATGGACGCAGCCAAAGCGGCTGGGGTGAAAAACATCGCGTTAGCGGCGGAGAAATCGTAATGATGCGTCTTGCGATCGCATTTCCCGTGGCGTTAGCGCTGGTCTTTGCCTTGTTTTCCGCCATGGCGTTGCTCGTTAATAGCGGCAAAAAGCAAGCGATCAATCAGACGCCTTCACTGAGTTTCAACATGGTGATGGTAGAGCAGGATACCGAAGTCACGAGACGGCAGCGTAGTGTACCGCCGCCGCCCGAGATCCCTGAGCTGCCACAACCGGAAACACCGAAAATGGCGCAAACGCCGATGCAAGTGACGTCGACACAGGTTGCGACGCCTAATATTGACATGCGCTTTAATGTTAGTGGTTTGGCCGTTTCTATCCCTGCGACGGTCAGTGCACCGACGAAAAACGCCACCAATACCACCAAACAGTTGATGCCATTGAGCCGGGTAGAGGCGGTGTATCCGGCTAAGGCGAAAAAACGCCGTATTGAAGGCTATGTCATACTCAAATTTGATATTGATGAAACAGGGCGAACCAAAAACATTGAAGTGGTGGAAGCGCAGCCAGTGCGTTTTTTTGAGAGAAATGCGATGGATGCAATTAAGCGTTGGCGCTACCAGCCACAGATTGTGGATGGACAAGCTCAAACCATTTACGGCTATACCACTAAGATAGAATTTAAGATGGCACAGTGATGAAAAAACGGATACTGACATTACTGCTCACCCAATGGTTATGGCAACCCGGTGCTCTGGCGGCCTCTGGCACCAATGTCAGCCAGTACACCGCTCGTGTGATGCAAAATGCACAACAGCTTGCAGACAATAATGCGCTCGCGGATGCCATCGCTAAGCTCAATAGTGCAGAGGTCTCTCGACCGGATGATGTCGCAGCGCTGTCAAAATTGTTGGGGATCTACTATTGGCAAGCGGAGCAATTCACGCGTTCGATTGCTTCGTTAGAGAAAGCGCTATCGTTCGAATTATTCACGTTTGAAGAAGAGTGGGTCACGCGACGCATGTTGACGCAACTCTATCTGACGCAAGGTGATTATAAAAAGGCGATTCCTCAGCTCAACAAACTGCTCAAACAGGTGCCTGAAAACGAGAGTGCTGCGGAAATTTGGCGTTATCTCGCACAAGCTCAATACAGTGTTGAAAACTGGCGTGAGACCATTGCTGCGACAAAAGGGTTTCAGCGGGTTGAGAAAAAACCAGATACAACGATTCTCTCGCTAGCGCTTGCCGCTCATGTTCAGTTAGAGCAATGGAAGTCCGTGATTCCGTTGGCCAAGCAGCTCATCGCTCTTGAGCCGTCGAATAAAAACTGGTGGCTACAAGCCTACAACGCTTACTTAAACCTAGGGCAGGAGAAATCCGCGCTCGATATGCTGACACTCATCGAGTTACAAGGGCTTGAACTCAACGAGGCGGAAACGAAATCATTGGCCTATTTGTATGCAGCGCAAGGTATCTATCAAAAAGCAGCACAAACCTTGGCCAGAATCGAGAACTCACAACAAGATCCTAAGCTCATTAAGTTGCAAGCCCAGTATTGGCAAGCGGCAAAAGATTGGCAGCAAGCGCTCAAATTTTGGCAACGGCTAGCAAAACAAGAGAGTCAGTACCAGTGGGAAGTGGCGATATTGGAAAATCAGCTGCAGCGCTATCAACAAGTGCTGATTTCTTTGGCTGAAATGGACAATCCACAGCGTCAGTACGACGCGCAGTTGCTAAAGATAAATGCGCTCTATCGACTCGAAAGAATTGATCAGGCGTACGCTCAAGCAAAAAAAGCGGATGCTTTACGTTCCACAAAGCAGACGCAAACTTGGTTGAAGTTTTTGAGTCACAAACTGAAAAGCACTGAATCTAAACTCAATAAGGCGAAGAGAGAGCACGTAAGCGAAAGCGAGCATCTTACTCAACAAACTAATGCGGTCGCCGACAAAAGCGCCGATTCACGTTCCTAGCTGACGTCTCACTGTTTAGCTGAAATAAAAAAAGAGCGGTATCATTTCAGGCTTGATATCCGCTCTTTGTCGTTATGGGTTATAGGTTACAACACGGTGGTTAACCGATGATCATCTGTCCTAGCAGATAGCCTAAACAGCACGCGCCAATCACGCCAATCAAACCAACCGACATAAAGGAGTGGTTGAAATACCACTTACCAATTTTGGTGGTGCCCGTGTTATCAAAGTTCACAGTCGCGATATCTGACGGGTAGTTTGGAATAAAGAAGTAGCCGTATAGGGCAGGCATTAAGCCAACCAGCAAGGCTGGTTCCAAACCCAGACCAAGACCGACGGGAAGCATCATGCGCGCTACAGCGGCTTGAGAGTTCACCACGACCGATACAATGAACAGCGCCAGTGCGAATGTCCATGGGTAGTTGTTTACCATCTCCACAATGCCAGATTTGAATTGCGGCATCGCGTATTGGAAGTAGGTGTCAGACATCCACGCAATACCGAAGATGGCAATTGCCGCAACCATGCCCGATTTGAATACAACGCCATTTGGCACGCTGCGCGGGTCGGTCTTGGTTGCCAACAAAATGATACCGCCGAAACAGAGCATCATCATTTGAATGACCACGGCCATACTGATGGGTTTAGTGCCTTCGCCGATGATACGAACTTCAGGAATCATCGCGATAACCACAATGGTCAAAATCGACAAAATGAACAGTAGAACCGAGTTACGTGCTGCTGCAGGTAGATGCTCATCCAACGACGTCGCGGTGGTGTTGAGGATCTTCTCGCGCCAAACAGGATCTTTCAAACGTGCTTGATATTCAGGATCATCTTCCAACTCCTTGCCGCGTTTCATGCTGTAGAGTGACATCAACAAAGTACCAAACAGTGTTGCTGGCACAGTCACAAGCAGAATAGAAAGGAGCGTAATCTCATGATTGATATCAGAAAGCTGTGCAAGGTAGTAAACCACAGCCGCTGAGATTGGCGAGGCCGTAATCGCGATTTGTGACGCAACGGATGCGGCTGCCATCGGGCGCTCAGGTCGAATACCATTTTTCAGTGCAACGTCACCGATGATTGGCATGATTGAGTAAACCGCGTGGCCAGTACCCAACATGAATGTCATGGTGTAGGTGACAAAAGGAGCAATGAGGGTAACGCGTTTCGGGTTTTTGCGCAGCATTCTTTCAGCCACTTGCAGCATGTACTTCAAGCCGCCCGCCGCTTCCAAAATAGACGCACAGGTCACGACCGCCAAAATGATCAGCATTACCGTGACAGGCGGGGACGTTGGAGGCATTTTGAAAACAAAAACTTCAATCACCAAACCGATGCCGGAAACGACCCCGAGACCGATACCGCCGTATCGAGAGCCGATGTATAGCATCAGCAAAAGGAACAGGAATTCCAAATACAACATATTGTTTATCCTTAACGAAATATTGGTGATGTCATTCTCGCGCGTTATACAAAAAAAATAGTAAACGCGGTTCACATAACACTTTTATGCAAATTTGGAATGCAATTTCTCGGTGTTAACTCACGGAAAATCGGGCGTTCGTAAAGGTCAGGTAAGGAAGCTGTTAATGGATAATTGAGAGATTAAACAGATAGAGTTAACAATGGTGAATTTGTGTTCGCGCGATGTTTTATACAATCACTGAGTTGCGTGTTTACTTTTTGTAACATGTGGCCCGTATTTTTCTTTTTGTTTAGTGATTTGTGCTGCAAATTGCCATTAAAGCTAACGGTTTTGATTACTAATTTGCATAAGAACGTGATTGAAACTGACTTTATGAAACCCATAGATAACATGTGGTTAAAATCGTGATATGCATCCTTTGTCTATTCAATTAAACAGGTAAGAATCAGCGTTTCAGAAAAACATGACTCAGTTGGCTTTATTTATAAAAATGGATGCTTAAATGAAATTAAGTAATTTGTCTGTTAAGTACAAACTTCTATCGCTTGTCTTACTCGCGGCGTTGTTAATCGCGGTCACTTCACTCTATAACCTCAATGAACAGCGAAAAACATCCCTCGCTGAACGGGAAAGCAAACTCAGCGCTCAAGTCGAAACGGTAGCGAGTCTGATAGAGCATTATCGCACTTTATCCAAAGAAATTGGTTTGGATGAAGCGCAGGCGCAAGCGAAAGAGGCGGTGAATCAGTTGCGCTACGATGGGGATAATTATTTTTGGATCACCACACCGCAACTTCAGGTTGTTGTGCACCCTGTTAAACCAGAACTCAATGGGAAGAGTGCTCGGGATTTTAAAGATGGCGCGGGTAAATTTCATTGGCGAGAGATGGCAAGCGTCACATCCACGCAAGGGCGAGGTTTTCTCGACTATCAATGGAAAAGTCCTCAAGGTGAGCTAAAAGAAAAAATCTCTTATGTCACGCTGGTGCCTGAATGGAACTGGATCATTGGCTCGGGTATTTTGGTTGCCGATATTCATGAAGCGTTTTACCTACAAATGGCTAAGGCGGCACTGGTGGCGGGTTTGATGGCGGTGGTTCTACTCGCGATGGGGTATGTAATTTCTTCCAACATCGTCCTGCCTCTTAATCGATTGATTGAGAACACCAATAAAATTGCTGATGGCGATCTTCGTGTTCGTTTGAATGCAAAACGCAAAGACGAACTTGGTGTGATGAGTAATGAAATCGATCGAATGCTGGAGAAACTGCAGTACACCTTAATCGCCGCTCATGAAGCTTCCGCACAATCGGCGTCGATGGCACAAAATATTGCTCAGGCAAGTGAAGAAGCGGCAACCAGTGTTGGCAGTCAGCATGCTCAGTTAGAACTGCTTTCCGCGGCGATGACAGAGATGAGCACCACGATATCTGATGTCGCCAACAACGCGGAAAACACCGCGCATACGACGGGTGTGGTGACGACGCATGCAGAACAGAGTGGGGAATCGATGAGCAAAACGGCAGAGACGATCTCGCACGTCTCTCAGGAAATTTCTGCCGCCGATCAACTGGTGACGGAGCTGAAACTTGGCGTACAAGAGATCAGTGCCGTTGTTAGCGTAATTCGTGAGGTCTCTGAGCAGACAAATTTGCTCGCGCTCAACGCAGCGATTGAAGCGGCGCGTGCTGGTGAGCAAGGGCGTGGGTTTGCGGTGGTGGCGGATGAAGTGCGTAACTTGGCCTCACGGACTCAGCAATCCACCACGGAAGTACAGCAAACCATCGATCAGTTGACCGAACGTACCGCACGCACAGTCAAAGCGATGGAGCGCAGTAACAGCAAAGTTGAGCAAAGTGTGACAATTACGATTGAAACACAAAAGCAGTTGTCTCTAATGGTTGAAGAGTTGGTGAAATCCAATGATATGGTGGCGCAAATTGCAGCAGCCTCTGAGCAACAAGGCTTGGTCGCGAATGAAATGACGGAAAATGTCACCAGTATTCACTTAGCTGCCAATGAAGTGATGCAATCATCTCAGTTGCTTGCTCAAGAAAGCCAGTCGATGGCCGCCGCAGCTGAAATTTTAAATGACCAACTGCGTTACTTTAAGGTGTAAACCTGTTCAAAGTTACTCTGAAATGAAAGGACGAACGAAAAAGAGAACGAAAGAAAAACCGCTCAATTTGAGCGGTTTTGCTATTCTGTTGCGTTAAGCGTTTCAGCCTCGGCTGAGTTCTCTGCATCAGCGCCATTTTCCATTGCGTCTAACTTTTCGCTCTCGTCTAGCTTGGCGCGCTCTGCTTTGGAAATATAGCGAGGCTTGTTGCTTTTGTGCAGTTTGGCGTTTTGCTTTTTCTGCTTAGATTTTAAGATTTGATTGATTTTCTTTTTGCGGTTCATGTTTGCCCCCGTTAAAGGTGGCAGAGAATAATCATTTGTGCTGAAAAGTACAAGCGAGTTTGATTTAGATAAATGAAAACAATTCTCGGACAGACCTAAAATTGACAATGTTATTGATAAGAATTGGAAGTACGATGACTTCAAACATGCTGATGGGCGCCCTGGCGACAGAATTTAAAACAGTCTCTGCGATGATCAAGATTTATTGCAAAGATCATCACCAAAGCGAAGGGCTGTGCGATGAATGCCACGCGTTGATGGAGTACGCTGAGGTGCGCTTGGATAGATGCCCCTATGGTGAAAATAAGCCAACCTGCAATAAGTGTCCCATTCACTGTTATAAGAAAGCGCAAAAAGAACAGATGCGTTTGGTGATGCGTTACGCAGGCCCACGTATGTTACTCGTTCACCCCATACTGGCCGTGAGGCACTTACTGCATGAAAAAAAGGCGGTGCCAGAGAAGCCGGCACCGGAGAGTTCAAATCGACACAAACGGTTGGCTAGCAAGTCGTCACCACAGTCAGGTTCTTGATCCAGAATTTCTGTGTGTAGCGACGATAACAAAGCGCCAGCTTGACCACTTCTTCCGCTAACATCAGTGAGTAAACCACTTTAAACTCCATGCCTGCGATGAACGCAGCAAAAGCGCATAGGGGAATACCTGTCATCCACATGGCGATAAAGTCCATTCTCAAACAGAAGACGTTGTCGCCGCCCGCGCGGATGATGCCGTTGATGATGGTCATGTTCAGCATACGAATCCAAATGCCGCAGCAGAGGATAATTACAGCCGGTGCAGCAAGTGGGCGTAACTCCTCAGTATTCAAATTGAGGCCAGCAAGAATCCATTCGCGATTCAACAGCATGAACGCACCAACGGATAAACCAACAATAAACACCACTTTGATAAAGTACGCCGCCATGGCTTGAGCGCGTTCGAACTCATTTCGCCCTAAGGATTGGCCAATCAGCACAGAGCAGGCAACGGACAATCCGAAGAAAATCGCATAGCAAAGAGATTCAAACGGCCCCAACATGCTAAACACGGCCAGTTCAGTCGTTCCCATGTGGCCAAAGATAATTTGGTAGGACATGGTACCAATGCCCCACAACACTGCGCCTAACGTGACAGGAAGGGCTAATCGTCGATAGGAAAGCCATAAAGAAGGTCTTTCCGAGGAGGCTTCGGTTGTTAACAACCAATGTTGCTTTGATTTCATCAAAGTCAGCATCAAAAAGACTTGGATTGCACGTGAAATCGAGGTCGCTAATGCTGCACCTGCTACGCCCATCGCGGGTACACCAAACCCACCCTTAATCAACCAATAGTTCAACGCAATGTTAACCACAATAGTCAATGAACCGATGATAAGTGGGGTGACGGTGTCGCCGGATGAGCGCATGCTTGATTCAATCACAATCACGATGTGGGTTAACAACAGCACTGGGAACGCATACCACAGATACACGGATCCAAGACCAATAACAGTTTGGTCATTGGTTTGCAGCATCATAATGAACTGCGAACCTAATGTGATCAGCAGTGTCACCGGGATCAGGACTTTTAAGCCAAAGTTTAGCGCAATGAGAGACACCGCTTTTGCACTTCGTGCATCATCTTTGCCCCAATACTGCGCCACTAGCGTGCCATTGGCTGACGCTAAACCCGCCATAATCATGATGGCGATAAAGTGCCATTTTGAGGCAATTCCCACAGCGGCAGTTGCTTCTTTACCAAAGTCGCTTACCATAAGCACATCGGCTAAAGCCAAGATAGCCACCAATGCACTTTGAATGGCAACGGGGAAACCCAGCTTGGTAATGGTTTTCAATAGACCTTCTGGTAAGGTTTTTGGATTATTTGTCTCTGAGTGAAGTGCGTTCATTTTCTCTCCTCTGTTGCGGTGGGAATATAACGGGATTGCTGAGGAGTTAACATGTTTGAAAAATCACAAAACCTGTGCGAATCCGTCATTGATGGCTATTTGCCCAAGCAAGAGTGGATTGATGAGGTTTATCTGGCCGATCGATGCAAAGAGCGCTTTCTGACACAGACCGAAATTCCTGAATGGCAAAGCGCCGAGATTTTTATGGCGGGTATCGCAGAGCTAAGAGATGGCTACTACGTTGAGCGTTATGGCGTTGGCGTGCATACCTTGCTTTTTACCTTGAAAGGGGGCGGCGTGTTGATCACCAAAGATCGAGTGTGGGAAATCGCCCCTTACAGCTTAACGATTCTGCCTGCCCATACACCGTTTCGTTTTGAAATGAACCCCCGATTAGGCCATTGGGATATGATTTGGCTGCTACCTAAACCAACGGAAAAGTGGCAACACATAGAGCGTATGGGACAAACGGTGGTCAGTTTTCATGAAACGGAGTTAATCTGGTCGTTAATGTGTTTGTTGTACGGCGAGATAGGTGGAAGGCCGAGCTATCGCAGAATGTTGGTTAGTGAGGCTGCACGTATGTTGCTGGTTATTGAACCTACGATTTCAACCTCTCTCTCACGAGTGCAAACACTATTCAATGAGGTGGAGAGTCAGCTGCATTTGCCATGGAGCGTTGCGGATATGGCGTCACGCTGTTTTATCAGCGAGGAGCAGTTTAATCGCCTGACTAAGCAATTATTTGGTGTTTCTCCGCGCACGCGGCTTATACAACTGAGAATGGAAAAGGCAGCCGATCTCTTACGTTACAAAGAGTGGACGATAACCATGATTTCTCATCGTTTGGGATATAAAGACCCTTACAACTTCACCCACAGGTTTAAGAAATACTTTGGTATATCGCCAACTCACTTTCGTAAAAATCAGCAGTAAACGCGTTATTCGCCGAGAGACACCACTTTGCGTGTTTTCAGTGCGGCAAACAGCATGTAGATCGTTGTGGGCACTAGAATGGCAAAAAGGTAGCCAAGCAAGCCATGAGGCTGAGTCATGAATCTACCCGCCAGAGCAGGGCCCACCACTGAACCAACGCTGTAACTGAACAGCATCACTTGAGTGGCGGAAACAATGAACTTGTTGTCCAACTGTTGGCAGCCAAGCGTAATCGCAACAGGATACAAAGCAAACACCGCCATGCCCAAAATAAACAGCGACACCGCGAGGACAATCGTTGAGTTGGTAAGCAAAGTCATACCGATGGTAAAGACACCCACTAAGCAATAAAACGCCATCAGCAGCGTTTTACCCGTCCACTTGCTGAGTAATGTCACCGTAGGTTGAACCACCATTCCGCCGAGGATAACCAGCGCCATTAGGCTGCCGATCTCGCTATGAGAGATATCACGATTTGCCAGCTCTAGCGGCATCAAACCGTAAATAGCGCCCAAAGTGAGGCCGGAAACAATACAACCAATCACCGCAGCATGGTTAAGGTTGATGATCTGTTTAAACGACAGGCTTTCCGACACGGCGCTATTTGGTTGAGTGGTTCTAAAACAGATCAACGTAATGACGGCCAGTGACAATGTCACGCAAACAGTAGCAAAAGGCAGTAAACCTTGGGTACCAAGGAAGGTGATACCGATTTGCCCAAACGCCGTACCACCGTAGAGAGAGATCATATAAAAGCTCAAGCGTTTGGCACGCGAGCGCTCGTCGCCATCTAGCAGCCATGATTCCACGACAACGAAGATACCCGCTACGGCAATGCCTGCAATAAAGCGGGCCGCCAGCCAAACAGGGCTAGAAGCAAAGAAAGGCAAAACAACGATCGTGGCAATAAAGATAACTAGGCAGCTCACAAAGGCAAACTTGTGGCCGATGCGTTGAACCAAAGGCTCAAAAAACACAGAACCCAATAATAGGCCAGCGTAAAACGCACTAGCGAGCCAACTGGCTAATGAAACAGGAAGCTGATATTCACTCGTGACCAGTGGGATCAAACTCATCAAATACCCAGACGCAATAGAGTAGAGCGTTAAAGCAATGATTGGTATAGCAATACCGAATGATTTGTCACTGTGTTGGTTCACGCGTTGTCATCTCCAAATTTCACATGATTGTTAATGAAAGTGGCGCGACTATGCGACTAAAAAACAGACATGTAAAATCAGAGATATTTGTCGTCAGGGATGTGAAATTTTATTGATGTGCTGACTGAATGTTTAGGTGAAAGATATCGATAGGGTGAATGCATGCCAGGCGAAAACAGCGCTCGCCTGGCATTGCGATTACTTAATTAACGCTTGATTTAGCCATTGATCGAACTGGCTTTTAGGGAGGGCACCGTTAATCACATCCACACGTTGACCGTTTTTGAAAACCATCACGGTTGGAATGCTGCGAATTTGGAATTGTGCTGCGAGTTGTTGTTCGATTTCGGTGTTGATCTTAATGAAACGGACTTTGCCTTTACGCTCTGCAGCGACATCTTGGAAAACAGGAGCGAAACCCACACAAGGATTGCACCATGGTGCCCAGAAATCGACCACGACAGGTTGATCGCTTTGAAGCAAATGGGTGAAATTGTCGTTGGTCCCTTCGATAGGCGCGCCGTCGAGGAGATCGGCTTTGCATTTACCACAGTTCGGATTATCTGATACACGCTCGACGGGTAAACGGTTCATACCACCACATGATGGGCAACGTGAATGAAAGGTGGACATACTTTACTTCCTTTACTGATTTAACTTTTTATATCCTGCTGACTTGAAGTGAAGGCAGTATTGGTCGCTATGGCTCGTTTCAGAGCAAGGCGTTTCACCATGCACATAGCGCCATTTTTGCCACTGACTGGCCACAGCAAGTTGTTTAGGTATATATATGGGTGACAAGTGCCAAGTTCAATGAGGGAATCAAAACTGGACTTACCAGCTCCTTCGATAAAGCGTATACTTGCCGATACCACATGACCTGATGTCAGGTTATTAAATTCCAAAACAACAATAAATAGGTCTAAGATGACAAATTATTACGCGGAAATTACCGGTTGGGGGAAATGTTTGCCACCAGCTGTCTTGTCAAATGACGATCTGAGTACCTTCCTTGATACGTCGGACGAGTGGATCCGAACTCGTACTGGTATTGAAAATCGCCGTATCAGTCATGTAAATACTTCTGACTTAGCCACCGTAGCAGCAAAACAGGCGTTGGCGCGTGCAGGCATTACGGCTCAAGATATCGATTTAATTATTGTTGCGACTTGCTCGCCAGATTCTCTGATCCCTAACATTGCATCAATGGTGCAAAAGAACCTTGAAATTGAAGCGGCCGCGGCGTTTGATCTTAACGCGGCATGTACAGGCTTCGTGTACGGTTTGGAAACAGGCACGCGTTTAATCCAATCTGGCGCATACCGTCATGCATTGATTATTGGTGCAGAAAGACTGTCGTTTTACATTGACTGGGCAATGCGCGATACCGCGGTATTGTTTGGCGATGGTGCTGGTGCCGTGGTGCTGTCTCGCACTGAAGAAGCGGTTGGCTTGCAAAACGCCAAAATTGGTTGTGATGCACAAGGCCGTGACATTCTTTCTGTGCCTAAGTTTGGTACTTCTATGGATCGTTTTGCTGCAGACAACGGTTACTGGGATTTCAACTTTGTCGGTAAGGAAATCTTCAAACGTGCGGTAAAAGGCATGGGAAGCGCTGCGGCTCATGTTCTTGCACACGCAGGGATGAGCAAAGATGACATTAATGTGGTGATCCCACACCAAGCGAACATCCGTATTATTCAAACCTTGTGTGACCTTTCTGGTATTGATCAAAGCAAAGCGTTTGTGAACATTCAGAAATATGGCAACACCTCTGCGGCCACTGTCCCTATCGCATTGTGTGAAGCGGTAGAACAAGGTTACATCAAAGCGGGTGACAACATTTTGTTAGCGGCATTTGGTGCGGGTTTGACGTGGGGTGCTGGCTTAGTGAAATGGGGTCAACGCGTCGAGGCAATCAGTGAAAGTGATGCTGTCTTGCCTGAGTGCGACAAGAGTGCACTAGATCTATTGAAAAACGCGATTGAGCTATGTAACGCTCGCAGAGATAAGTAACTCTCTGATTAAAAATAAATAGGGAACCATTTTGATTCCCTATTTTTATTCTCTATAAATGGTCGTGCTTTATAAAAAACCGAGATCACCGTCTGGAAAATTAGCGAGATTAGGAAGGACATAACGCATCAGTTGCTCATCGTGAACCCCCATCCATTTTGCCAACGTCCCATGTACCTGATCGGCAGCGATGCGCGGAATTAAGCGACCTTTCGAATAATCATCCTCGCCATCAATTTTCAACGTTGGCCAGTGGCCAATGGCATTTTCACTGAGTACACCTTTCCCCATAATGATTTGGTGTCCTCCCCAACCATGATCGGTTCCGTTACCATTGCTCGCCATGCGACGCCCAAAATCTGACATAGTAAATGTGGTGACGCTGTCACTCATTTGATGTTCCCCCAATGCCTGGTGCAAAGCGTACATATTGTCGCTAAGGTCTTCCAGTAGAGCTGGGTGTTGAGTCAATTGAGTGTCGTGCACATCGTAGCCAGTCTGTTTTACAAAGTAGATTTGGCGACTTTGTCCCAATGCTTGATGTTGGCTGATAAGCTTAAACACAGTATTGAGCTGCTTACCGAGATCAGACGAAGTAAACATCGGGTTATCGGGCACTGAGTCGAGCGTTTGGCTTAAAGTATGGCTCACCGCTCGTGAGTGATTGACCATACGTCGGAACTGACGTTGGAACGGTGACTCACTCTCAAAAGCCAGCATCTCGTCATAAAGATCGCTAAGCCCAGAATCGGCGAGGCCATTTAACTCTACAGCACGATCTTTACGAAGCACCACTTGCTGATATTCAGAGGCGCGTAGCCACAACGAATCCCCGTGTACACTGTAAAGCGGTGTCACACTGCTTTGGCAAGACAGCGCGTCCAATAATCGGCCTGCCCAACCCAGGTTTATGCCTGAGTTGGCGGCACCTCGCATCCACTCATCAGATTGCGAATTGTGGGAAAACAGTTGCTCTGGCAGCATGGCGGTGCCATCGAGAATTTGCTGCTTTGTTGTGGGTTGACACAAGATCCCGGAATTAAGCACCACATTGGCGTCACCTTGGTTAAACACGCTAGCAAGCTTACTCATCGCAGGATGCAATCCCAATGTGACGGGTTTGCCTTGGTTGTCTTGCGCTTTGAGCGACAGAGGAATGATCTGTGATTGGCTTAGCGCAAGGTTGCCACGAACATTTTTATATTGCAGGTAGTGCTCGTTGTCTTTCGCTAATACGGTATTAATCGCATCATTGCCACCAGCAAGGTAGATACAAACCAATGCTTTGAAATCCGACCCAGCATGAGCCGGGAGTGAAAAGCCAAAAGTGCCAGCAAAACTAAGCGTTGCTGAAGCGTGTAAAAAATGTCTGCGTGAAAGTTTCATTTTCTTATCCTCACTTTTGGATAAAGAATTCTTCGCTCGATAGGGCGAGGAATAGAATCTGTGAAAGTTTGGTCTTGGCGACATAGCTTTCTGGATAGTCATTTAGCGTGTTCAGCAATAGGCTTTCTAGGGCATCTGACATTGCATCACCAAATAAACGCTCATTAATAAGATCGACTAAAGCTTGATGCTGATCCAAACGCTCATAATAAGGAGCTAGGTTCATGCTCATGGTTGGATCGTTGTTACTCTTAATGGCGTAGTACATGTAGTTCACGACTTGGGTGTAGACGTTCCAATCTAGAAGCTCAAACTCTGGCGCGACTAAGCCATTTTGCTCAAACTCTCCTTGAGGTGCGAAGTCTGGCGAATAAAAGTTGAATACGGAAGGCGCACGTAAGCCACCTTGATTGGCTACATTCAAAAAGGTTACCGCATTAATAAGCCTGTCGCTGGTAGGGGTGAGGTCAAAGGCACGGTGAAATTGTGTTAACACTAAAATCGGCTCTTTGATTTTGCTCACGCCGGCTTGGGCTTGCGGATCGGTCAGGATGGCGGAAAGCACCGCTTTGAGATCCCCACGAACCCCAGCACCATTATTGGCAAACACATTGGCAACGCGCTCGATGTACTCGGGACTCGGGTTTGAAGTGGTAAACCGCTGAATCAAAAGTCTCGATATAAAGGGAGCTACGTTAGGGTGCTGAAAGATAATATCCAGCACTAAATCAAGTTCAGCTTCTGGTTGCATGCCTGAAGGAATGGTGTGACCTAAAAACAACTTTTCACCACTATCGTGCGTACGTGCATTGGCCTTCATTGGCAGCAGGTAACTGTAGTCCGACCTCGACCAGCCAGTCAGCGAGCGCGCCAACTCCTGAATATCGTGCTGATGATAGGTGGCGAGTCGCTTACCGTTGGTGGTTTTGAATGAACCGTCCATATTGATCTGATACAAGCCAAGAGTGAACAATTGCATGAGTTCGCGAGCGAAATTTTCGTCGGGCAGAGCACCGGTAGAGGCATTTTCTTTTTTACTGCCCATCATTGATAGATAGCTACCCATGACTGGACTAATGGCGATCTCTTTTAATAACTCTCGATAATTACCAAATGCATGCTCACCCAGTTGGTCATAATACTGGCTAAGTGCTTGAGCTCTTGAACCAAATTGCCCGCCATAACGGGATACCACAACAATTTGGCTTAAAGCAAAAGCCATGCGTTGACGTAATTGATCTTCCGCTTGTATCGAAATTTGATACCAAGCGTTTTCACGATTGGCCTGTTCTCCTTTCGGGAATGGCGTTAAGTACAGGGTTTGATGTGAGGTAAATGGCAGTGAAAATTGATATTCAAGCCATGCTGTAATGCCCAAAGAATCTAGCTGTTGCTGAGTTTGTGGTGTTGGTCCAAAGGTGGTTTGATATAAAAATTGATATTGTTGTTGCTTGGTAAGATTATTGTTCTCACCGGCTATTACGACAGGTATAGAAATTAAAAATAAAATACCTAACAGCAGAGCATTTCTAATATTAATGTTCTGACGTTGTCTCATAATTGACTCTCTTACCATCCAAAAATGGTAGCGTGGTTTTTAGCTCTGTGAGCTGTAAAATAAACTACTAATCATTGGAAGCGCTTCTCCAAAATTATAGAGCGATAAACAGAACGCAGTGCAATTTTTTGTAAAAAATAAAGTGGTGATATCTATCTTATTGTTTTTTATGGAGTGTTAAATCTTCGATTAAATGCTGGTGGCTATTGATGGTATTAGAGTCGACATAAGTAGTGATAGCAATCGTACGAAAGTACCAAATTTCGTTATATTTTTTGAGCTTACTAAGAATGTAATAAAAAATAAGGGAAGCGATGCTTCCCTTATTTAATGCACTAATGAAATTAACATTTAGCGAACATATAAGTTCGATAACCACCCAGTAAATTGCGGGCTTTATAGCCGTTATTCACCAGTTGTCGATAGGCGACGTTACCGCGCAAGCCAACTTGGCAGTAGATGATGATCTCTTTGTCTTTTGGTAATTCATCCATTCGTTGGCGAAGTTGGTCCACCGGAATATTCATTGCGCCAGGCAAATAACCGCCTGCTTGCAGCTCTCCAGGGTTGCGCACATCGAGCAGTAATTGGTCGTCGTTCAGGTGTTCAATCTCATCAAAATGAATCGCCTTTGCGTCGCCTTTGATTAAGTTGTTGGCGACAAATGCCGCTTGGTTGATGACATCTTTTGCACTGCCGTAAGGAGGCGCATAGGTCAGTTCAAGATGTTGAAGTTGCTCAACCGTCATACCCGCACGTTGAGCGACGGCCATGACATCGATACGTTTGTCGACACCGTCTTTTCCGACGGCTTGAGCGCCAAAAATTTTGCCAGTTTTCGGATCAAACAACATTTTAAATGACACGATTTCAGCGCCTGGATAGTAACTCGCGTGGCTTGCGGTATGGACGTAGACTTTTTCGTACTCGACACCATCTCGTTTGAGTTGTTTCTCGTTTTTACCGGTGGACGCAACGGCCAAATCGAAGATCTTACAAATCGCGGTGCCTTGAGTGCCTTGGTAGCGCTCACTGCGGCCAAGCATGTTGTCAGCTGCCATTCGACCTTGACGGTTTGCCGGGCCAGCTAGGGGAACAAGTGTTTGTTTTCCAGTCACAAAGTCTTTTTCTTCTACTGCATCGCCAACGGCATAGATTGAAGGATCACTGGTTTGCATCATGTCGTTGGTGTAGATGCCGCCGAGCTCACCAATTTGCAGGCCTGCGTGCTGAGCCAGTTTGGTTTCTGGACGGACACCAATTGCCATAATCAGAACATCAGTGTTTAACGTATCCCCTGTACTCAGGCTCAGCGCTAGATGGCCAGAGATATGCTGATGTTGGATATCTTCACCCGCATTTTCGCTCGCAACATGATCATTGGCGATGTATTCAACGCTGGTTAAAGCAGTACCTAAACGTAAATCGATGCCTTTGGCGCGAATTTCAGCATGCGCAAAACCGGCCATCTCGCGATCAACTGGTGTCATCACTTGATCCGCCAATTCGAGTAACGTGGTCTTAATGCCTAATTGATGGAAGGCCTCCATCATTTCTAAGCCGATAAATCCACCCCCAACCACCGTAGCATGCTCGACATTATTGGTTTGAATCGTTTGAATGATGCGATCCATATCAGGGATGTTACGCAAAGAATGGGTAAGAGGGTTATCGATACCAGGAATCGGTGGCACAACAGGCCCTGCTCCGGGGCTCAATAATAGGAAATCATAACTTTCAGCGTATTCGCTACCATCGATTAAGTTTTTGACGGTGACCGTTTTTTCGTGACGATTGATCGCAGTAATCTCGTTCATGACACGTACGTCAACATTAAATCGTGCGAGAAAGCTCTCTGGTGTTTGCAGAAGTAGCTTGCTGCGTTCTTTGATATCGCCACCAATGTGGTAAGGCAAGCCGCAATTCGCAAAAGAGACAAAAGGACCACGTTCAAACATGATTATCTGTGCATCTTCACTCAAACGACGTGCTCTAGCTGCTGCTGAAGCACCACCTGCGACGCCACCAACGATCACGATTTTAGTCATAATATTCAACCTCTGATTTTAGGATTGGACCGAATTGTAGAGCGAAAAGGCAAACAACTCTGACAACTCGGTCAAATAAAACGAATTACTTAAGGCCGAGCTTTTTAAGGAAAAAGACGGCTGGGCAAAAGCCCGTAAAGGCACTTTGAATCAAATTCAGGCCTACAAATACGGTCAACCAAACAAAATTTTCGTGAACGTATTGGGTAAGAACTAGAGATAGCAACACCATGCTACCGGCCAAAATGCGAACTCCGTTTTCAATCGTCATAACAAGCACTCCTCGTTGTTGATAGGCATACCATACACACGTAAATTAGAAATGTCTAATAAAAATAAATCTAAATACAATATATCTAAATTAGAGTTGACTAATGTTTGTGTTTGCGTAAGATTTAAACCAATGCAGGGGAGGTGGTTGTGATGAGCAATGACAAAGTAATTGATTTAGAGCAGATGAGAGAGAGCGCGGAAAGCGTTTCTGAGCTGTTAAAAATAGTCGCGCATCCTGAGCGATTGATGGTGTTGTGCCAGCTAACAAAAGGTGAAATCGGTGTTGGTGAGCTTCAACAAAGCTCAACCTTGAGCCAATCCGCGTTTTCACAGCATCTCACCGTCTTACGGAAACATGGTTTAGTTAAAGCGCGCAAAGCGTCTCAGCAAGTTTTTTATTCTTTAGCTGATCCCCGAATTGAAAAGCTGATCGGCAGTTTACAGTTTATTTTTTGTTCCTAATTTTGCGAGGAAGATATGACGTTTGTAGTACCTTGGGAGTCGTTGGCAGGAGGCATTTTACTTGGCATTTCTGCCTTAACCATGTTGTTGGTCAACGGCAAAGTGGCAGGGATTAGCGGTATTTTGACGGGATTACTCACCCCTAAATCGAGAGATTTTGCGTGGCGTTTGATGTTCGTTATCGGCATGGTGAGTGGTGGTGTTTTGGCCGTGACTTTCGGTGCGGCGAGCGCATCGGTCGCGTTACCCACATCAGGCGTATTAATCGCTGCAGCTGGGTTGTTAGTGGGCATCGGCACACGTTTAGGAAATGGATGCACTAGTGGTCACGGGATCTGTGGCATTGGCCGTTTATCAAAACGCTCTATCGTCGCAACGGCGATTTTTATGGCGGTAGCTGCCATGACGGTTTTTGTTCGACTTCACTGGATTTCTTAAGCTAGGGCATGAATAAAATGAATAATTTTGTCTTTCGATTGACGTCGTTGATGGCGGGTATTTTGTTTGGTTTGGGGATGGCGATTTCAGGCATGACGGACCCCAATAAAGTGATTGGTTTTCTCGATATCGCAGGTCATTGGGACCCAAGCCTCATGTTTGTGATGGGCGGTGCATTGGCGGTGTTCATGCCAGGTTACTTCTTGCTAATACGAAAACAACAGAAACCGCTCAATGCCGAAACATTTTGCTTAGCCAGTCAGCAAACCATCGATAAACGTTTGGTCGCGGGCGCAACGATCTTTGGTATTGGTTGGGGCTTGGCTGGAATTTGCCCTGGCCCTGCTGTGGCAAGTTTGGGGCTTGGTAACATTCAAATTGTGCTTTTCTTTGCCGCCATGATGGTCGGATTAGGTGTTACCAACTTACTGATTTGTTTCAAAAATGCGCGAGAAGTCAAAACAGAACTTGCATAACAAGACTATGCTGGCGTAAAGATCAAGGGAGATTATCTATGCAATGGTTTAAACACTCAGCACTCGCAATCGGATTGCTTTCTGCTGTGCCTGCTATGGTGCACGCCGAAACCTACATTACAGAACTGAAGACTGTCGAGCAATTCGTTGTCTTTGATGGCGTTGTCCAGCCCGTCAATCAAGGTACTGTGGCAGCGCAAACGTCGGGTACAGTCGTGGCGTTGAATGTGGATGTAAACGACTTCGTCAAGCAAGGTACGGTGTTGCTGGAAATCAGTGCGGTGCAGCAGTCGGCGGCGCTTGATTCTGCTTTAGCTCAGTTGTCGAGTGCCAAAGCGCAAAATTCGGAAGCTCAAGCTCAAGTAAAGCGCTTTCGCCAGTTGATGCCAAAAGGTGCCATCTCCCAAGATCAAATGGATGCAGCGGAATCTCGCGCCAGAAGTAGTGCGGCTGCGGTCAAATCTGCAGAAGCCGCCGTTGCGCAAGCGAAAGAATCTCTCGGTTACACAAGTGTCACTGCACCTTATGATGGCGTCGTGACTAAGCGTTTAGTTGAGTTAGGTGAAACAGTGGCTCCGGGGATGCCTTTACTCAGTGGGTTCTCGTTACAACAACTGCGTGTCGAAACGCAGATCCCGCAGAATTATCGCGCTTATGTTAAAGAACCGACTCAGTTTGTGATTGATAACGGGGCTGGTGAACAGGTTTCACCGCGCTCTTTCAATCTTTTCCAATACGCAGACTCGGCTTCTCATAGCTTTCCAATTCGCTTAAATCTACCGGAAAATCAGGCAAATTTCGTTCCTGGCTCTTGGGTTAAAACTCGTTTTACTTATGGGCAAAGAGCCCTCTTGTTAGTGCCTAAGCAAGCGGTGATCCGTCGCGCAGAACTGAGTGTGGTCTATCGGCTTGATGACAACAATAAACCCATCTTGAATCCGATTCGTTTAGGACAAGAGTTTGAGGATAGCTATGAAGTGCTTTCCGGCCTAGAAATCGGTGATCGAATTACCACGGATCTCATCAACGTCAAAGGTGAATAGTATGGATACACGACTCGGAATTTCGGGTCGCATTGCCGCGGCCTTTCAACATTCAGCCATGACACCTTTGCTCGCTTTGGTGGGGCTATTGATGGGGTTATTTGCTGTAATCGTTACACCCAAAGAGGAAGAACCACAAATAGATGTGACTTTTGCTGACGTGTATATCCCGTTTCCGGGCGCATCTCCTCAAGAAGTGGCCAGTTTGGTGACGACGCCTGCAGAGCAGGTGATCTCTGAAATTCAAGGCATCGATAAGATCTACTCCTTTTCTCAGCCTGATGGTGCGATGATCGTGGCGATCTTTGATGTTGGGGTCACGCGTAATGATGCCGTTGTGCGCATCTACAACAAACTCTATTCAAACAAAGACTGGATGCCACAAGGCGTTGGTGTCGGCGAACCCGTGATCAAACCTCGCGGCATCGAGGATGTGCCCATTGTCACTGTGACCTTGTCTGATAAATCAGGACATTATACTGGCCAACAACTCACGCAAATTGCCCACGGGCTTGAAACAGAGCTGAAAAGAATAGAGGGAACTCGCGATATCTACACTGTGGGCGCGCATTCCACTATTGTGGATGTGCGTCTAGACCCTGTAAAAATGAACGCTTACGGCATTAGTATTAGTCAACTAAACCAAGTGTTGCCATCAGCGAATCGCCGTTCATCGATGTTGAGTTTAACTCATGATAATCAGCAAGTACCGTTACAGATTGGTGAGTTTCTCACTCATGTTGACCAGATCAAGCAACTGGTGGTGGGTGTGGCGAATGGTGCGCCAGTCTATTTCTCGGATATTGCTGATGTTGAACTTGGGGTAAACACGCCAACGCAAAATGTGTGGACCAGTGATAAGCAGGGCCTTTACCCAGCCGTGACTTTGGCGATCGCGAAAAAGGGCGGTGAGAATGCGGTTGATGTCGCGCAAACGATAGAAGATCGCCTAGAGGTCTTAAAAAATCAGTTGATTCCGCATGACGTTGATATCGCCATCACACGTGATTACGGAAAAACCGCAGCGGATAAAAGCAACACGCTGATAGGCAAACTCGCTTTTGCAACTACGGCCGTGGTGTTGTTGGTACTGCTGACGATGGGGTGGCGTGAGGCTCTGGTTGTGGGTATTGCCATCGTTGTGACCTTAATGATCACACTCTTTGCCTCTTGGGCTTGGGGATTTACACTCAATCGCGTCTCTTTATTTGCCCTGATCTTCTCCATCGGCATTCTTGTGGATGACGCCATTGTGGTGGTTGAAAATATTCACCGTCATATGTCGATGGGTAAGAAAAAACTGGCAGAGCTAATCCCTGTAGCAGTGGACGAAGTGGGTGGGCCAACGATACTGGCAACACTAACAGTTATCGCTGCGTTGCTGCCGATGGCGTTCGTTTCTGGCCTAATGGGGCCCTACATGAGCCCAATTCCGATTAATGCTTCAATGGGGATGCTCATTTCGTTAGCCGTGGCTTTTGTGGTTTCTCCTTGGCTGTCGGGTAAGTTGCTGAAGTCAGGACACCACGAAGAGTCACACAAAGCCGATTCTATCTTCCATAAAATCATGTCGCCGTTTATTACCGCCAGAGCGCAAGGGCGCAATCGCTTCTTGTTATTACTCGGTATTGTTGGGCTGATTGCTGCATCGGTGGCGTTGCCAGTGATGCAGGCGGTGGTGTTGAAAATGCTGCCTTTTGACAATAAGTCTGAGTTCCAAGTGGTGCTCGATATGCCAGAAGGGAGTTCACTTGAAAAGACTCAGAGAGTGCTTTTTGAAATGGCACAATCGCTTAACGAAGTGCCAGAGGTGAGCGACTATCAGATTTACGTCGGTAGCGCTGCGCCAATCAACTTTAACGGTTTGGTTCGCCACTACTTCTTACGCAATCAAGCTCATCAGGGGGATATCCAAGTGAATTTGTTGGATCGTCGTGAGCGAGAGAGAGACAGCCACGAGATTGCCAGTTCAGTACGCCCGATGCTTAACCAGATTGCCAGCCAATTTGGCGGCAAAGTCAAAGTAGTGGAAGTGCCGCCGGGGCCTCCCGTTTGGTCGCCAATTTTGGCTGAGGTGTATGCGCCTACCGCCGAATTGCGCGCAGCGGCAGCGCGCCAAGTTAGAGACATTTTCAGAGAAATGCAAGATATCGTCGATGTCGATATGTACTTGCCTGAGATTCACCAAAAATGGCAAGTGGTGATCGACCGAAGTAAATCAGCCAATCTAATGGTGCCCTACAGTGACATCGTTGATGCTTTGGCGACGGCAGTGGGTGGTAAGCCAGTAACTTATTTGCACGCTGAACACAGCAAGTATCCAATCCCCGTGATGATTCAAGCAAATGAAAGTGCGAAAGTGCGCCTGGAGCAAGTGTTAAACATGCAGGTCGTCAGTCAAACGGGCAACCGATACCCATTGTCTGAGCTCGTGAGCATTCGTCAAACTAAGATGGAAGACTATATTGTGCACAAAAACCTTGTGCCTATGGTCATGGTGGTGGCGGATATGACTGGGGAAACGGACAGTCCACTCTACGGTATGGCGGCTTTATCAGGAACCTTGTCTGAGCGCATGCCGCTAGAGCAATACTTCATTCATCAGCCAGATGGTCTGCAGGGGATTTCCATCATGTGGGATGGCGAGTGGACCATCACTTATGAAACGTTCCGTGATATGGGGATCGCTTACGCAGTGGGCATGGTGCTTATCTACTTGCTGGTGGTGGCGCAGTTTAAATCCTATTTAGTGCCATTGATCATCATGGCCCCCATTCCACTGACCATTATTGGTGTGATGCCAGGGCATGCTTTGTTGGGCGCGCAATTTACCGCAACCTCGATGATCGGCATGATTGCACTTGCAGGGATTATCGTGCGAAATTCCATTTTGCTGGTGGATTTTATTAACCAGCAAGTGGAAGAAGGGGTTGAGTTTGCAGAAGCGGTAATGCAATCGGCAGCGGTTAGGGCAAAACCGATTATGCTTACCGCATTGGCTGCGATGATTGGAGCAGTGTTTATCCTTGATGACCCCATTTTTAATGGTCTGGCAATCAGCTTAATCTTTGGTATCTTCGTCTCGACGATTCTTACCTTGATTGTGATTCCAGTGCTCTATTACGCGGCAATGAAAAAACGCTTCGTCTAGGTATTGGCGTGCGAACAAATCTAACCATTGAAGTACAACAGACCTAAGTAATCAATTAACAAGAGCCCCGACGTAGGGGCTCGTATCTATATTTTTAATTTCTTTATCTCTAATTTCTTTAACTCTAAATTTTTCTCTATTTCTTTCTCTTGCTTATCATGACGATGCGTTAAGGTAAGGTCACTGTGGTTGAGACCGGGCAGTGATCGCTCAATTGATACTTCAACACATCGTTGCTGGTAAACAACCTCTGCTCTCCTTGTGAGGCACTTAAACCTTCGCTGACGATGATGTGGTCAATGAGTGAACGAAAAGAATGAACCTTATTGGGGTGTTTTTTGGAGCGAACCTTGCAGTTTGCTTTGGTGTCTTCCGTCAACAAATGAATTTTTCCGGCACTGGTGAGTTCATTCATCAGCCAGTCATTACGATAAGCAAGGTTATGGTTGAAGTCTCCAAGCACAAGATAGGTTTGCTTGTTGTTATGCCTTTGGCTAATCCATTGGCCAAGTGCTTGGCTTTCAAGTCGGAGTGTTCGACAAGCATCATTGCCTTTATACGCTCCGCTACACCCCGCCTTGAGGTGAACGTTTAACACATGCACCTCATTTGAGGCGTTACCAATAATGACGTATGAGGCAAAGCGCAGCTTACTGTTGCCTTTGTTGAGTTGGATGTCACCGACGTCGCGAAAAGGAATGCCTTTCTTGATGGCAAATCCTGTGTATTGATTGATGTCATCGAATTGAAAACGCTGATAGCGCGGATTAGAGCGATCCGAAAACAGGATCTGATAGTTGGTTCCGACGACTTTTTTAATCGCGGCCAAGTCGTTGACCTCCTGAAAGGCCAAAACATCGCTGTTGGTTTTTTGGAAGTACATTGCCAATTTGGCAAAATCCTCGTTATTACGGTGACTTTCTTTGACTCGTGCTGAAGCTGTGGACGAAAGCCATTCCATGTTCCAACTGGTGAAGATGATTGGTTGAGCGGCCAAAAGGGGCGTTGGCAAGAGTAAATAAACCAAGCCGGTGAAAAAGAGACCAAGCGCGTGCTTCAGCATAAGTAAATATTCCCTGTGTTTTTAGGCAGCCTTTATCATACAAGACCTTCAAAAATTTCAAGTAGAAATCGCCACATTTTTGCAATTTTCATGGTTTTCTTTATATCTGAGATCTCAGCCAATAAGATCGATTTGATCTTAATCCATCATCTTATTTTGTTGATCGAAATCAATACTTTTGCCTAGTGCTTTTCGTTTAATACGCCACAACATATAGTGCCAGTCGGATAAAAAATAACCCTATATAGTGTGTTTGTGGATAACTCTGTGAGTATGCTTAGGGTAAGGAGAATAAAGTGAAACCAATCGTAATCAAGCGTGATGGCTCAAGGGCTCCGTTTAGCAGGGATCGCATTCAGGCAGCAGTTGAAGCCGCCGCGGAAAACGTTGATAAAGAAATTGCTATTTATGCGCTCAATGTGGCGCTGGCAGTTGAGCTACAGCTAAAAGATCACGATGAAGTTCATATCCACGAAATCCAAACCCGTGTTGAAAACGAGTTGATGCAAGGTCCATACAAGTCTTTAGCTCGTGCGTACATTGAATATCGTCATGACCGCGATATTGCACGTGAGAAACAAAGCACTTTAACACGCGAAATCGAAGGCTTAATCGAAGAAAGCAACGTTGACTTAATCAACGAAAATGCCAATAAAGATGGCAAAGTGATCCCGACTCAACGTGATTTGCTTGCGGGCATTGTAGCTAAACACTACGCGAAAACGCACATTTTGCCACGTGATGTGGTTCAAGCGCATGATGAAGGTGATATTCACTATCACGATCTCGATTACGCGCCGTTTTTCCCAATGTTTAACTGCATGCTGATTGACCTGAAAGGCATGCTGACTCATGGTTTTAAAATGGGTAATGCGGAAATTGACACGCCTAAGTCAATTTCAACCGCAACTGCGGTGACTGCGCAAATTATTGCGCAAGTGGCGAGCCACATTTATGGTGGTACCACCATCAATCGCATTGATGAGATCCTTGAGCCGTATGTTAACGCGAGTTACGAAAAGCACTTAAAAATTGCCCAAGAGTGGGATATCCATAATCCAGAAGGTTTTGCCATCGCACGAACTGAGAAAGAGTGTTACGACGCATTCCAATCTTTGGAGTACGAAGTGAATACGCTGCACACTGCAAATGGGCAAACACCGTTTGTGACGTTTGGTTTTGGTTTGGGTACAAGTTGGGCATCGAAATTGATTCAACAATCCATTTTGAAAAACCGTATTGCGGGTCTAGGCAAAAACCGCAAAACAGCGGTGTTCCCGAAACTGGTATTCGCCATTAAAGATGGTCTGAATCATAAACCAACCGATCCAAACTACGACATCAAACAACTGGCGTTAGAGTGTGCTTCTAAGCGTATGTACCCAGATATCTTGAACTACGACAAAGTGGTTGAGATCACCGGATCATTCAAAACGCCGATGGGCTGCCGTAGCTTCCTAGGCACCTACGAGGAGAATGGCGAACTGATTCACGAAGGTCGTAACAACCTTGGTGTGGTAAGCCTTAACTTGCCAAGAATTGCACTAAAAGCAGATGGCGATGAAGAGAAGTTCTATGCGCTATTGGATGAAAAACTGAAGCTAGCTCGTCGAGCGCTCGAAACGCGCATTAGCCGTTTAGAGAATGTTAAAGCTCGTGTAGCACCAATTCTGTACATGGAAGGGGCTTGTGGTGTGCGTCTGAAAGCCGATCAACCTATCGCAGACATCTTCAAACATGGGCGTTCGTCCATTTCGTTAGGTTACATCGGTATTCATGAAACCATTAACGCGCTGTTTGGTAATCAAACTCATGTTTATGATGACAACGAACTGCGTGAAAAAGCGTTGAACATTGTTAAACACATGAAGAACGCTGTCGAAGCGTGGACGGAAGAAACGGGTTATGGCTTTAGCTTGTACGGCACGCCAAGTGAGAACCTCTGTAGCCGCTTCTGCCGAATCGACACCAAAGAATTTGGTGTGATTGAAGGCGTGACAGACAAAGGTTACTACACCAACAGCTTCCATTTGGATGTTGAAAAGAAAGTAAACCCATACGACAAGATCGACTTTGAGATGCCGTACCCTGAAATTTCGAGCGGTGGTTTTATCTGTTATGGTGAATTCCCTAACATGCAAAAGAACGTCGAAGCGTTAGAAAATGTGTGGGATTACAGTTACAGCAAAGTGCCTTACTACGGTACCAATACACCGATTGATGAATGCTATGAGTGTGGTTATACCGGAGAGTTTGATTGTACGAGTAAAGGGTTTACCTGTCCGAAATGTGGCAACCATGACTCATCCAAGGTATCGGTCACTCGTCGCGTTTGCGGTTACTTAGGCAGTCCAGATGCGCGCCCATTTAACTTTGGTAAACAAGAAGAAGTGAAACGTCGCGTAAAACACCTGTAAATAACGCATTAGGTTTCATCCGTTATTCAATGAGCCAACCCCATCCGGTTGGTTCATTTTTTCCAGAGGTCAATATGAATTATCACCAGTATTATCCCGTCGATGTGGTTAATGGACCAGGTACGCGATGCACGCTGTTTGTTTCAGGCTGTGTTCATCAATGTCGTGGTTGCTACAATCAATCGACGCAGCGTTTAGATTCTGGTGTGCCGTTTACGCAAGAAGCGGAAGATAAAATCATCGCGGATCTTAATGACACTCGTATCAAACGCCGTGGCTTATCACTCTCTGGCGGGGATCCATTGCATCCAGCAAATGTGGCCGATATTTTGTGTTTGGTAAAGCGCGTCAAACAGGAATGCCCGGAGAAAGATATCTGGGTTTGGACGGGATACACCCTTGATGAGCTTGACGAAGCTCAACGACAAATACTGCCATACATCGACACATTGATAGACGGCAAGTTTGAGCAAGACAAAGCGGATCCAAGCTTGGAATGGCGGGGAAGCGCGAATCAAATCATTCATTGCTTCAAGCTGTAAGTTAGGTCTAACCAGTCAACTAAGTGTTAAGATTCAACCACCTCTGCGGTTTAGGCTGACTCTTGAGGGTGGGAATTCGTTATGACTTTAATTTCTATTCGCGCTCACTTATATCGCTGACTACACTCTACGTATATTAATTCAAACATTTTCGCTCAGTTGGCTCTTTGGGGATGCATTTACTCAGGAGCCGCTGTTGCGGTCAGGTTTGAATATGAAAATTGCTAATAAGATTATCTTGGTCTCAACAGCGTTGTGCGCACTGGGCGTCATTTTTACTGGTGCCATAGTTGGTTTAAAATCTGCAGCCCTTTCTGAACAAGCACTTATCACAAGAGCGTCGCAACAATTGGTTTCCGTACGCGAAATTAAGAAAAGTGAAATTGAAAGCTACTTTGAACAAATTCACTATCAAGTCGAAACCTTAGCGGATGACATTGCGACTAAAGACGCAATGAAAGCCTTTACTCAAGCGTTTCAAACGTATCCTTCTCAACAGATCACATCGCAAGACGTCAATGCTTTGCGTAATTACTACAGCAACCAGTTTGGGCAAAAGTACCGAGAGCTTAATGAGGGGGCAGCTGCCAATGAAATCAGTATGCTTGAACAAATTGGTGAGGTGGGCAAAGCGCTTCAAGCTCGATACATTGCGGTCAATCCGAATCCCCTTGGCGAAAAACACCAATATCTCAGTGATACGCTAGGCACTACTTACGATCAAATTCACGCTAAATATCACCCATCCATCAAACACTTTTTGGAAGCTTTTGGTTATTACGACATCTTTTTCGTCGAGAACGAGGGCAATGTGGTTTATACCGTCTTTAAAGAGTTGGATTTTGCCACCAATCTAAAGCAAGGGCCTTATTCGAACACGGGCATTGCAGAAGCCTACAGAAAAGCGACGGCTTTGAGCAAAGGTCAATACTATCTTGATGACTTCAAACCGTATTATCCCTCGTATGAAGCGGCCGCCTCATTTATCGCTACGCCAATAATGGAAGGTAATTCGCGCTTGGGTGTGCTGATTTTCCAAATGCCAGTGGATGTAATCAACAACATCATGACCTTCAAGGGAAATTGGGCTGCATCGGGTTTGGGTGAGAGTGGTGAAAGCTATCTCATTGGCCCGGACAAAAAAATGCGTAGCCAGTCTCGCTTTCTGTTGGAAGCGCCTGACGATTATTTGGCTGTGATGAAATCGGCGGGTGTCTCGTCGCAACTTCTGGCACAGATTGCCAGCAAAGGCTCAACCATCGGCCGACAAGAAATCGACAGCAATGCTGCACGTAACGCGTTAATGGGCAGAGCGGGATTTGAGATCATCAACGACTACCGCGGGGTGCAAGTCATGTCTGCGTATAGTCCGGTTACGGTTGCCGGTTTGAAATGGGCAATATTGACGGAAATTGACTATGACGAAGCACTCATGGATTTAACGCAACTGGAAGACTCGGTGAGAAACACCGTTTTAATGAGTATCGTCGGGATCATTGTCGTTTCAGTGTTACTTTCATATGTGTTAGGTAACAGCATCTCTCGGCCCATTCGCCTTGCGTGTGAAAAGGTTGAGCGCATTTGTGGTAATAACGACTTAACTGAACGACTTGATGTCCAAGGCAAAGACGAGGTCACTGAGCTCTCCGCGTCACTCAACCATTTGTTCTCGCACCTACAGCAAATGATCGGCCAGTTTTCCACTGCAACGGATACGTTGAGCGACAACTCCCTCAACATAACTAACAATATGCAAGCAACGCGTAAAGCCGTTGCCGAGCAAAATACGAAAACCGATTCGGTAGCTACCGCAGTCAACGAAATGAGTGCGTCGATCGCAGAAGTGGCACAGTTTGCTAATCGCGCCGCCGATTATGTTAAAGGGGCGAACGAGCAAGGCGTGAAAGGCGTACAGGTTGGCAACAACTTGGGTGAAGAGATCGGTAAATTGCATGATGAGATGCAGGTAGCCGTCGAAGCCATTGGTCGATTAAGAAATGAAAGTGCTTCTATTGCAGAGGTGCTCGATGTGATTCAGGGTATTGCTGAGCAAACCAACTTGCTGGCTCTGAATGCAGCAATTGAAGCGGCGAGAGCGGGTGAACAAGGGCGAGGTTTTGCCGTCGTCGCTGATGAAGTGCGTTCGTTGGCTGGTCGGACTCAATCTTCGACAGAAGAAATCCGTCAAAAAATCGATGCATTACAACGTGAAACAAATAGCGTGTCGCACTGTATCGATAATGCCAACAAAACCGTCTCGCGTGGGGTTTCAACCTGTAAAACAAACACCGAGATGATCGAACAGCTTGTCTCAATGTTAGAAGAAATGAACGAGATGAACATCCAAATTGCGGCGGCAACTGAGGAGCAACGAGCGGTCACAGAAGACATCAGCAGCAGTATTACCTCGATCGCGGATGCTTCGGTTTCCGTCAATGAAAAAGTGACTCAGGTGGATGATGTGTCGCGTCAACTTGCTGATGAAGCCAAAGGGTTGAGTCAGGAAATGTCGAAATTCCGTTTTTAGAAATGCCTTCTGCAGGGAAAGAGTTCGACACGGAATAAAACGCTACCGGTGAGTGCCTAGGTGACAAAGGTGCGCTTGCTGTTAGCGTTTTATTCTTTAATTACCGTCGTCAGAAAAAATATGTTTCGAAGTTAGACGCTTTGATGTTAAGTTTTATCGCACTATCTGGAGATAACTCCGTAACTTGAATTTCAAAGGGTTGTGACTTTCATGTTCTCTCAATTACCAACACCAGCTTTAGATCCTATTCTTTCTCTTACCGTTGCTTTTCGTAACGATCCCCGTGACCAAAAAGTAGACCTTGGCATTGGCGTATACAAAAACAACAAAGGCGAAACGCCAATCATGCGTGCGGTGTCCCAAGCGCAAAAAATCGTTGCTGATACACAGACAACCAAGTCGTACGTCGGCCTTGCAGGATGTGAAGAGTTTAACCAATCGATGGTGAATTTATTGCTTGCGGGCACTTCCGTACTTGACCGAGTGAGTGCGATTCAAACACCGGGAGCCAGTGGCGCACTGCGTATGCTTGGAGATTTGATGAAAGTAGCGCAGCCAGACACCACCGTTTGGATCTCTAATCCTAGTTATGTGAACCATAAGCCTGTGATGGAAGCAGCAGGGTTGAAAGTGCGTTATTACCGCTACTTCAGCCCAGAAACCAAGCAAGTCGACATCGGTCAGATGTTAGATGATCTTGCTACTGCCGGTCCAAAGGATGTCGTACTGCTTCATGGTTGTTGTCACAACCCAACGGGTGCGGACATCGATTTTGCTGCTTGGCAAGCCATCACTGATTTGGCAGTGAAGAATGGTTTCACACCATTTGTTGATATTGCCTACCAAGGCTTTGGTGATGGCCTGGAAGAAGACGCAAAAGGTCTGCAGTTCATGGCTGACCGTGTTGAAGAGATGCTGATTACCACTTCATGTTCGAAAAATTTTGGCCTTTATCGTGAACGTACTGGTGCGGCAATTGTGATTGGCAAAAACGCAAAAGAGTCATCTAACGCGAAAGGTAAGTTGCTGACACTAGCGCGCTCAACTTACACCATGCCGCCTGATCACGGTGCTGCATTGGTCAAAACAATTCTACAAAATGTTGAACTTACAACCACTTGGAAGCAAGAATTGTGTGAAATGCAGCAACGTTTGTTAAACCTGCGTCAAACTTTATGTAATGAATTGAGAAATCAACACAATACGTCACAATTCGACTTCATTGAAAGCCACAAGGGTATGTTTACTGTGCTAGGCTTTACACCTGAGCAAATGGGAACGCTACGAGATGAATATGGAATTTATGGTGTAGGAGACGGGCGAATTAACATCGCTGGTCTTACCGAAGCTCACATTCCATACGTGGCAGACGCGATAGTCAAAGTCTCACAACGTTAATGCAGGTGATTGGATGAAGAATTTGAAACTTATTTTGCCATTACTACTTAGCGGCGGCTTAACTGCTTGTGCAGTGACACCCGCAACGGTAGATTCTTCAGCAGAAAATAAGTCGGAAATTAAAGAAGAACCAGTAAAGCAGACAAAACCTCAACCCAAGCCAGAGCGACCAGTGCTCGAGCTTAAAGCCCACAAAACATCCGATGGAAAGTTGATCCTTGGTGAAGAAGAGTGGGTATATGTTCCGGGGTTAAATGAGGTGTTTAAGTCTCGAATTGATACTGGAGCAACAACTTCATCCATTAGTGCGGTTGACTTGGTTGAGTTTGAACGTGATGGCAAAGATTGGGTTAAGTTCAAAATCGAGCATGATGGCATCAACAGTAACGAAATAGCGTTGCCTGTTGAGCGCTGGGTTCACATTCGCCAATCCAGTGCGGAAGGAACGCAAAAGCGCGCTGTCGTGCTAGCTTGGATTCAAATTGGCGATCTCAAAGAAAAAACCGAGTTCACGCTAACTGACAGAACGCATTTAACTTTCCCTGTATTGTTAGGGCGTAGCTTCTTCAAAGACGTTGCAATTGTCGATGTTTCACAGAAATACGTGCAAGATAAGCCGACAACGAAGTAACGAAAAGCGAACACGATAAGTACTACGAACAAAGGGCCAATTTGGCCCTTTGTTTTTGTTCAACGCTTGTTGTGTGTGGCTTCTAAAAAGAGACTAGAAGAAACAAGAAGCTAGGGAGTTAGAACATAAAGTTGACCGACATTAGGATCTGATGCCCATAAGTGCCGTTATTACGAAGGTCTGCCCCAATAGAAAGTTGTTGAGTTGAATGGAATCGGGCGCCGATACCTACAATAGAGTTGCTGCTGTCATTGGAGATCAATTGCCCCAATCGTCCATGAACTTCGACATTTTGCATCAACCAAACACGAGCACCAATATTGACTTCGGTTTTCCATTCATCACCAATTTTATCGCTCGATTTGTTTTTAATGTTGTGAACCAGCATTTGGCCGTAAATATCGGCAAACTGCCCCATAGGACCATTAAAACCAATACCACCAGCAAGATCCCAGTCCCCACTAAATTCACTGTCGAAGCGTCCGATAAAGTGTGTATTTTCCGTGAAGTAAGTGTTGAACTCCGCACCGAAAGTGCCTGGGCTTGACCCCATTCGCACCTCAAACATGTTGTAGTTGAAGTTGTTTGCACTTGCTGTTATTGGGAGCAAAGTACATACACCCAACAAGGTTGTTTTGAGAGCTTTACCTAGCATGAGATCTCCAAAGCCAAAAAATTAACGCCCGTATTTTACAAAAAAAGCCTGCAAATAGCAGGCCAAACTTAAAATAATATGACGTAAATGAGTGTATTAAGCGAAAAGCTATTGTACTCGTACCACTCTGGCTATTTCGTATGTTAAAGCAGCGTCAAACTATCGACTTCAATTTCTGGGGTATTGCCGCCTTCAAACTCACCAAATAAGCGCAGGCGCGTATTGCTGTTAATGGTTTGCGTAAAACGAATATCGTCATCGAGCTCTACTTGAATCTCGGCGCTGCCATCGGTGAAAATATAGGTATCTTTATTGAGCTGGCGGACCAAAGTGCCTTCAACGACGACATCTTTCTCCGTAAACATATTTGAATCTTTCAGTAGTTCGGATACGACCGATACATTCACCGGGCCATCAAAACTGATACCTTGTGCTGTTGAAGAGTTGTTGGCGAGCGCGATGGCTGGTGTGGTAGTCAAAGCAGCGATTGCGATAATAAGTGTTTTGTTCATGTTCTTTTCCTATGTTTAACCGAGTTTGTTTCGATAGGGGTATTAGAACAAAGCGGATTTGAATGGTTGCTTAGCGCTTGATTCATATTGGATTCATTTTCTAAAGTGTCAAAAAAGGCTAAAATAGGCCTCCCTTGAATAGCGACGATAAAAAATGGAAGCAAAAGTAACCACGCTCATGGTGCAAGGCACTACCTCTGATGCGGGAAAAAGCGTATTGGTGGCAGGTCTCTGCCGCGTATTGGCTCGTAAAGGCGTAAACGTTGCTCCTTTCAAACCACAAAATATGGCCCTCAATAGTGCGGTGACGAAAGAAGGTGGTGAAATAGGTCGAGCACAGGCGGTTCAAGCGCAAGCATGTCGCATTGAACCGAGCGTTCACATGAATCCTGTTTTGATCAAACCCAACAGCGATACTGGTGCTCAGATCATTTTGCAAGGTAAGGCATTAACCAATATGGATGCCTATGGCTTCCACAATTACAAAAAAGTGGCGATGGATACGGTAATGGACTCCTTCGCTCGTTTAATAGATGAATATCAAGCCATCATGATCGAAGGAGCCGGCAGCCCTGCCGAAATCAATTTGCGTCAGAATGACATTGCCAACATGGGTTTTGCAGAAGAAGCCGATGTCCCAGTGATTATCGTCGCTGATATCGATCGTGGAGGCGTTTTCGCCCACCTTTATGGCACATTGGCATTGCTCTCGCCATCTGAACAAGCGCGAGTGAAGGGATTCGTTATCAACCGTTTTCGCGGTGACATTAAGTTGCTTGAATCGGGCCTTGATTGGCTCGAAGAGAAAACAGGTAAGCCCGTCATTGGCGTTCTACCATTTCTTCATGGGTTGAACCTCGAGGCCGAAGATGCGATTACCTCACAACAAGAGTTGTCGGGTGAGGTTAAGCTAAAAGTCGTGGTTCCGGTGCTGACGAGGATTAGCAACCATACGGATTTCGATGTGCTCAGACTGCATCCCCAAATTGACTTGCGTTACGTAGGCAAAGGAGAGCGATTAGAGCGCGCAGATTTGATCATTTTGCCTGGTTCCAAATCAGTGCGCGATGACCTTAAATACCTTCGAGAACAAGGATGGGACAAGGATATTCTGAGACATTTGCGCTTCGGTGGTAAAGTGCTAGGGATCTGTGGTGGCTACCAAATGTTAGGGGAGTCGATTAGCGATCCGTTTGGCGTTGAAGGTGAACCCGGTGAAAGTGTCGGGCTAGGCCTCTTAAAAACACGCACAGAACTAACCCAAGATAAGTGTTTGATTAACACTAAAGGGCAGTTATCACTAAACGGAAAACACGTTAACGTGACAGGCTATGAGATTCACGTTGGGCGCTCGCAAGTGAATGAACATCAACCGATCACCAAAGATGATGGCCAACTTGAAGGCGCCCTAAGCGAATGCGGGCAGATCATGGGCAGTTATTTACATGGTTTCTTAGACTCTGAAGCCGCATTAGAGCTGATTTGTGAGTGGGTCAATGGTGTGCAAATCAAGGCACAGAATCACGAACAACTAAAGGAGCAGGCGATAGACCGGATCGCTGATGCCATTGAAGAACATTTGGATCTGAGTCTATTGGGCATATAGAGAGCGAAGTATGATGAAAAAATGGCTGAGTTTACTGCTGCTACTGCTAGCGCCTGTGGTAAGTGCTCAACAAACAACGCGCGTTTATGCCGCATCGTCACTGACGAATGCCATCAATGATGTCATTGAGAGTTACGAACGTCAGAGTCATCAAAAAGTACAGGCAATTTACGGTGGCTCCTCATCCCTCTCAAGGCAGTTGCTCAGCGGTGCACCGGGCGACATTTTTATCTCTGCCAATAGCCAATGGATGGACTATCTAGTTCAACATGGGGTTATCAAAAGCGACAGTGTCACTAATTTGCTGTCCAATAATTTGGTTGTTATTACCAATAAAAACAACAGTATAACTCTTGATGTTTCATCCAAAGCACAGTGGCAGAGACTACTCACAGGCAATTGGCTCGCCCTAGGAGATACCAACTCCGTACCTGCTGGTATGTACGCCAAGCAAATGTTGCAAAATGCCGATGTGTGGAATGTAGTGTCGAGCCATGTGGCGCCGAGTAAAAACGTTCGTTTGGCCCTGGCGTTAGTAGAGCGAGATGAAGCAAAGCTTGGCGTCGTTTACCAAACCGATGCGCGAATGTCGCAGAAAGTGAAGATACTAGTGACGCCTGAACAAGCGCTTTATGATCCCATTACTTATCCTGCTGGATTGATCAGTCAATCCGAATCCGCTAAGGCGTTTTTCAATTATCTTATGGGCCAAGAAGCCACTGCCATATTTCAAAAGCATGGCTTTACAACGTTGGAGAAACCGTGAGCGAACTCGAATACCAAGCGCTAATACTTAGCCTAAAAGTGGGTTTTTATACGGTGATCTGGTTACTGCCATTTGGCGTGTTTTTCGCTTGGCTATTGGCGCGAAAATGCTTTCCGGGCAAAACCCTACTTGATAGCGCAATACATCTTCCTTTGGTTCTTCCTCCGGTTGTGATTGGTTATTTGTTGCTTATCGCTATGGGGCGCCAAGGCGTGCTGGGGCGCTGGTTATATGAGATGTTTGGGATTTCTTTTGCCTTTAACTGGAAAGGGGCGGTATTGGCGTGTTGGGTCGTTGCGCTACCTTTGATGGTACGTTCTATTCGAATCAGTTTAGAAAGTGTCGACAGCAAACTAGAACAAGCAGCGGCGACGCTTGGTGCATCACCAACAAAAGTCTTTCTCACCATCACATTACCTCTGATGCTGCCCGGGATCATTTCGGGATCGATGTTGGCGTTTGCGCGCAGTCTCGGAGAGTTTGGGGCGACCATCAGTTTTGTTTCCAATATTCCCGGCGCAACTCAAACTTTGCCTCTTGCCATGTTTAATTTTATTGAGACACCGGGTGCAGAAGCGCAAGCGGCAAGGCTGTGTGCCATTTCAATTGCTATCGCGCTGTCGACTTTACTGGTGTCAGAATGGCTGAACAGAAAAGCCAAACAACGATTGGGAGCGAAGTGATGAAGGGGCTTCAAGTTGCGTTCAAACAAACTTTGGGCCACGTTGTTTTCGACATCGAATTACAACTTCCGGCTAAAGGTGTTAGTGCGATTTTTGGTCGTTCTGGTGCAGGTAAAACGTCAATTATCAATGTGATCAGCGGACTAACTCAGCCCGAACAAGGGCGTATAGCACTTAACTCGGAAGTACTGTTTGATTCTGCTTTAGGCATTAATGTCCCCGTACACCAACGGAATATTGGTTATGTATTCCAAGATTCTCGCTTATTTCCTCACTATCATGTTGAAGGTAATTTGAAGTATGGCATCAAACAGTACGACGCAGAGATGTTTGGCAAAGTGGTGACGCTCCTCGCGCTACAACCGTTACTAAAACGCTATCCTGCTTCTCTGTCTGGCGGTGAAAAACAACGCGTTGCGATTGGCCGCGCGCTGTTATCATCACCAAGGATCCTATTGATGGATGAGCCGCTGGCCTCGCTTGATATGCCGCGGAAAAAAGAGGTGCTTCCTTTTCTTGAAAAGCTCTCAGAAAGTTTCGAAATTCCCATTGTGTATGTCACCCATAGTCTGCAAGAGATTTTGCAATTAGCGGATCACCTCACGGTGTTGGATCGAGGTCAGATTGTCGCTTCCGGTTTGTTGTCTGAAGTGTGGTCTTCGCAAGCAATGCGCCCGTGGCAATCGTTCTCCGAACAAAGCACTTTGTTTAATGCCAACATTGCAGAGCAGCACCCTCAATACGCTTTGACACGTGTCATGCTTTCGTCATCAGCGTCGCTGTGGGTGCAAAAGATTGATGCGCCCCTTGGCAGTGATATTCGTCTGCAGGTGCGAGCGAATGATGTGTCCATTACGCTCGTTCAACCGAAAAAAACCTCTATTCGTAATATCATTGAGGCCAAGGTCGAGCGCATTGAGAAAAGACACCCAGCGGAAGATAAAGAGAGCATTGCGGTTAAACTGGCGTTAACACAGGATTGTTTTCTATGGGCGACCATTACCCCGTGGGCGTTGGACGATCTCAATCTGAAACAGGGTGACCGTGTGTTTGCACAGATCAAAGGGGTGAGTGTGACCCAAAGAGATATCGCACTCACGCATTAGTTTATTGGTGTTATGAATCGCTTAGTGACAATGTCACCTCTTGTCGCTTCTGACGCTTTTTAGAAGAAAGCAACCCAACAATTTGCGGCAGAAGTGACATTAATATCATCCCGGCCATCAGGGAAAACTGATGTAAAGTATAAGACTCACCAACCAGTAGAACCCCACATACGATACCGGCAACAGGATTTGCAATCCCGCCGAATGTAAAATCGACCACAGACATGCGTTGTAATAGCCAAACGTATAAGCCGTATCCTAGCGCTGTATTCATTAAAATTATCCAACCGAGGCCAATCAAATTTTGGCCGTCTAGCTGTTCCCATGCTTGATAGTACGGAGTGGGCTCAGCAACGAACTGAGCGAACGATGCAAGCGACAATACGATGCCACCAAAGATCAACTGCCAGGTTAGGATAAGCCACCAGTGCATCTCTGTTCCGAGTGATTTGGTTATACGACTGCCAATAATAATGCAGAAAATCGCAGACAACATGGCCAACAATCCGATGGGATTGAGGGCCAAGTGGCTAGGATCAAACAAGAACCAAGCAAAACTAATCAATCCGAAACCGCATAAAGCTTGAACTTTACTCGGCGCTTGTTTGGCGACAACCCAATGAAAAAGCATCGCGAAAACAGGCACTGATATCATGCCTACACCAGAGATTGCAGATGGTAGCGTCAACGCCATCACGAAAATAAGTGCAAAAAAGGCCGCAATGTTGATGGTTCCAAGCTTAATCAAGGTGACGACTTGGCGACGATTCGGCAACATGGGTTTAACCAATAGTAAAAGTAACCCTGCGGGTAACGCTCTTAATGCACCAAGTAACAACGGTGGCCAGTCAGCCAACGTTGCTTGTGTCGCAGCGTAGGTCGTTCCCCAAAAAAAGGCAGGTATCATAGCGATAAGTATGTTCATATTAAATATCTTTATATTGAGATAATTGAGTTCAATGTATGCCTATTTTTGATGAAAGTAAAGTATCTTTATATTAAGATATCTCGCAAGCTAATGATTGAGATAAGATGATGGATGCAATTGATCGTGTAGTAGAGCAGTGGGACAGAGAGCGCCCTGAGTTAGATACCGAACCTATGGCTATCATGGGGCGCATATTCCGTATCACCAAATACTTGGAAAGTGCAGTGGGTGAGGTGCACAAACGTTACGATCTCAAGATGGGCGAGTTTGACGTGGTTGCAACTCTGCGTAGAAGTGGCGCGCCATATCGTTTGACGCCATCGGAGCTATTGGGGTCTTTGATGCTGACCTCTGGGGCTATGACCAACCGCTTAGATAAGCTTGAGCAAAAAGGTCTGATTTTACGCCAACACAGCAAGGAAGATCGACGCAGCGTTACAGTTGAGCTTACAGAGCATGGTTTGGCGACAGTGAATAAGCTGATAGAAGAGCATGTCGCGATTCAACATGCGCTATTAAAGAATCTTTCAAAGCCTCAGAAGCAAGCTTTGAATGCTGTGCTTAAAGAGTGGTTGGGGCAGTTAGAATAAGATAAAAAAGCTGCTCATGTGAGCAGCTTTTTACATTACTTAGCGAACACGTCGCGGAAATCGCGTTTCAGAATAGGGTCGCGGCGTGCTTTCTTAAGTTGTTTGACCATATCTTTAACACAATTAAAGAGTACGTGGTCTAGCAGTTGAGCGCGGTAAGCATCTTTCTCTTCTTCACTCATGCCTTCTGGAAGATTCATTGTAGGGAACTCTTCCATCACGTTAACGCCAGCGAATGCTTGGCTTACAGAGATCAGTGCGTGAAATTGTTCAAAATTGTCTAGAACGTTTTGTGCGCTTGCAGGCAGTGAATCCCAAGCTTCACGGACGGCTTCTTCAGAAACTTCATGGATAGACGTTACCATCTCAAACATTGCTTCTGGAACCTGATCAAACTCGATAACCTGACGTAATTCAGGTGAAATCGTTGCTAGGTCGATGGGTTGTTTTTCTGGAGTATTTGCTTCTGACATGACACGTCTCTCATTTAAAAAAGCGGAATAGTAAGGTGATCTTCAAAAAAGTCAACGTATTACGGTATAAGCTGGATGAAACCAGCAAGTTGATATGATATACCTTTAGTAACAGATGTGAAGTCCGATAGAGGAAACGATGATATCAACTGGCTCATCCATGCGCATTATGCTGGTCGATGACGTGCAACTCGATAGAATGCAACTCGCCATTCGCTTGAAACAACTTGGGCATATTGTCGAGGCAGTTTCGAGTGGCAGAGATGCATTGCGTTTGTACGAAGAGTTCGACCCTGAGCTGGTTTTGCTTGATATCAGTATGCCAGAAATGGATGGCTTTGATGTTTCCAAAGCGATTCGTACTCAGTTTGAAGAATGGGTACCCATTATATTCCTCAGTAGTCATGAAGAACCTGAAGTGATCGCAAAAGCAATAGAAGCCGGGGGGGACGACTACTTAATCAAGCCAGTCGATAAATTGGTGCTCAGCTCTAAGCTGATCGCGATGCAGCGCATTGCGCACATGCGTCGAGAGCTTAAAAAGAAAACCGCGAAACTGGCTGAGTTAAATGCGTTATTGCAACAGCAGGCAAACGAAGATGGCCTAACGAAGATTTATAATCGCCGTTATATCGATGAGCAGTTGGGGCAAATGTTAGGCTGGTACGGGCGGCACCGTTTACCAATCAGTGTCATCCTTTTGGATATCGATAACTTCAAATTGTTTAACGACAACTATGGCCATATTGAAGGGGACAAATGTCTTCAGGCCACGGCAAATACAATTAAGAGTCTGTTTCAACGTAATGCTGACTGTGTTGGTCGCTACGGCGGTGAAGAGTTTGTCGTGTTACTTGGTGGTAGTGACGCTGAGCAAGCCGTTAAAGCGGCGGAAAGAATTCATAAAGCGGTTGCGGACCTCAGTTACCCACATGCGTTTTCTGCTGTATCTGACATTGTTACCTTGTCACAAGGTGTCTACACTTTTATCCCTAATGGTAGGGAAGAACTGCAGACAATTTATCAGTTCGCTGATAAAGCGCTTTATCAAGCCAAGTTAGAAGGCAAAAACCGTTACGTGACTTTCAGAGCATCTTAATTATGCTACGTTTTCCTTCTGCCTTTAGTACCTCAGTGTTTGCCATAATCTTGGCACCTTCTTTTGCATTGTCTGCCCAAGAGCTCAACGACCTAATCCAAAAAGAGCTGGAACGAAACTTTGCAACGGCCATTGTTCTCACTGACAGTGATGTTTTTACTGTTGGCTTTCACGACTTTGACCCGAATGAATGGCTAAATCTCGATAATGAAGAGCTGGGAAGTGCCGATTCTGTCAATTTGCGCAAAAAAATTGGTGTATCAACGCTCCCCTTTGAGTTTGCCTTGTATGAGGATCCCGACAGCCAAGTAAAACACAGTCTGCAAGGTCGTTTATCTGCTCTAGGTATTGAACAAGACGTTTCCATCGCAGATGCTGGGGTGTCCGATAGCCATCGCGAGTATGTGCTTGGCGCGTTTCTTGAGTACACAAACTCACGACAACTGAGCGAAAACTGGACTTTTGATGCCTCCATTGGGGCGCATTTAATGTATTACCGTAGTGACTATACCTATCGCAGCGATGCATTGGCGGATTATAAAAGTGTCATCGATGGTTATTTGGTTAATACCGATGCTTGGGCTTTGGTCGCTGAGCCTAATGTTCAAGCCAAATATTTACAAATGAAGCCTTGGGGAAAGTGGTATTACTGGAGCTCGGCGCATTATTTTTATGGCCAAGGTTGGGGCGAAGCAAACAGAGGGCAGGTTGGTAACCCAGAAGGTTGGTATTGGGTTAACGGTGTCAAAATGTTTTATGACTTCGAAAAGTGGGGACGTGCAGTTCAATCTGTTTACACGAGTTTTAATCGGGTTGATGTTGGAGGCGATACTTCCGAGTCGTTGGGTACGCGTCACTATTATGAAGCGAGTGTCGGATGGTTAATGACACCGCCTTTCAAAACGCAGTGGGTAGACAATGTTGGTATCGGCTTAAGCCTCAATTATGGCAGTGCCCTGAAAGGCGGGAGTTTAGTGCTTTTCTTTAACCAAGATTGACGCCATCAAGCCCAACTATTTGGCAAGGGAAATAGCCAGACAATCGGTTTTTACTCAACCTTCGTCATGACTTGGTTTCTACCTGCTTTCTTCGCTTTATATAAGGCTTCGTCTGCTAAGCTACGAATGATATCTGGATCTTTCGAAGAGCGGCTGTCTGATACACCAATACTGACCGTTACATTGACCGTGTTCATTTTATTCTCTTGAGTGCCACGACGTTTTTTTCCTTCACTCGCTTTATTTGGGCGTGTTGTGTCATTCCTCAAAACGAGATCGTAGTACGCAATATCTTCTCGAATGTCGTCTAGGTAACCTTGTACTTCTTTCGAGGTTTTCCCTTTAAACACCACGGTAAATTCTTCTCCGCCATAACGATAAACCTTTGCTCCACCCTTAATTAAGAGCAAGCGAGAGCCAACGAGTTTCAAAACGTCATCGCCAGTGTCATGTCCATAGGTGTCGTTAAATTTCTTAAAATGATCCACATCGATCATGGCGATAGAAAAACGTCGACCTAAGTGTTTAACGTCCATTTCTAACGCGCGGCGGCTTGGTAACTGTGTCAGCACATCAATAAATGCCAGCTCATGACTGGCCTGGACCACATGCATAATCAGCAAAATTCCAGCCAAGGTGAACATGGTACTGGAGATGAACTTCACATCAAAAAACGTAAAGGTGGTAGAAGCTAAGAGTAAACACGTATAAATCGACACTTCGATAGGGCGATTGTGCTTCAGCACCAAAATCGCTGTAGCCAAAACGATGGCAGTGCAATAGGCCACCAGCAAAAGAGGCAATTTTGAAATTGCAGCGACAGAGAAGAGCAATCCATTATTCCAATGCTCAAAACCGGCTTCTTGAAAGTAGCTAAGGAAGATGAAAGACCAAACTGTCAACACGCCAAGGACCAATCCGTAAGTGGCAATTGATTTGCTGTGCATGCCTGAGGCGTTAAACAGATAGACGACAAAACAAGCCACGGGTAATAGGAAGGCAAGTAAAGAGAGCTCGAGCAACACACTCCCACTGCTTAACGGAATTTGCAGGCGGTTTTGAATAACAAAATAGGTAATGATCATTGCCATTGCGATCATCGCAATACGGCCTTGTTTGAATACACTACAGAGTAAAAAAACGGTCCCAAGCAGGATATAAGGCAAGTTTGCAGCTAACCCCCAGTTTGCCTGTGTCATGACGATGATGTTATCCATCCCCATTGCCACAATCCCGAGTAAACCAACGGGAAAGAAGATTTTAAACTGAGCACTACTAACTACCGGAGACGTCATTAACCGCTGACTTCCTATAACACTAACGAATGGGTATGAAGAACCTAGTAGAATACGATTATTTCTGGATTTTCCAAGCCTTTTGCTAAACTTAAGTAGTGATTTATTGATAATGACAGTAAAAGTGAATGACAAAGCTTGGTTTCGAAAAGTCGCTGCGTATACTGTTGATGTACCGAGCATAATAAAAACAAGGAGATGCTTTAATGCAAATCAGTGTCGATGTTCATAATTACATGGAAACTCTGGTTGGTCAGGTTCTCGCTCAGGATGAGTATGTGAGTCAGTACACGTCGGAACAATTGGCCGATTTAGCGTGTTTAGCGCTTGTGCAACTCAAACCTGTTTATATCCGCTTTGATATCGATTTTTTATCTGCACTGCCTGAAGAGAGGTTGGTTCAGTTCAAACACAACAGTGAAGTTGCCGTTAAAAATGCCGAAAGCATGATCGTAGAAGATAGAAGGCAACATCGTTCAGACGATGTTCCTGTGGTTTTCTCTCATGTGAATTACGATGACAATGCGCCGCTTGAATGGTTTGAAAAACCGATATTGAAATTCAACAAACCACACGAGTGAGGAATAATGGGGTTATTTTCACGCCTGTTTGGGTCTTCAAAACACAGTGAAGCAAAGAAAGAAGTTGAGCCAATTGAGCATAAAGGCTTTCTTATCTATGCCGAGAGCTTACAAGAAGGCGGTCAATACCGCGTCGCTGGTAGAATTACAAAAGAGGTAAAGGGCGAACTAAAAAGTCATCGATTCATCCGATCGGATGTTCTGGCCTCTGAAGCAGATGCAAACGAGTTGATGGTCAAAAAGGCGCAAATGTTCATTGACCAGATGAGAGGCGAGATATTTAGCTAAAAGTTTCTCGGGTTTTGATTCCTGTCATCATCACAAGAGCCATTAGTGTTTATGCTGGTGGCTCTTTTTGTTTGTTACGCAAAAATTTAATCTATGTGGTTGTAAAATAACCAATAATTATAGGTCTGGTTGGACCTCTGTCTTGTTGATATGTCGTTGTTTTATTTCGTGGGGTGCGTAGAGTTCCTTCATTACATAGGGTTATATGTAATGAAAATTTGTATTTTAACTACAAAACACTTGAAGTCGCATCCTGCGTTAGATACAAAAAGATGATTAACAAGGCCAATAGTCAAGGAATAGCTATGCAAATTGGTGTACCAAGAGAACTACTCGCGGGAGAAACGCGAGTCGCTGCTTCGCCAAGTTCGGTAGAGCAGCTAATTAAATTGGGGTTTGATGTTGTTGTCGAAACCCAAGCGGGGGCGTTAGCCAGCTTTGATGATTCAGCGTATGAGTCAGCTGGTGCGAAAATGGTTTCTAAAGAAGAAGCTTGGAATTCTGAGCTGATCCTTAAAGTCAATGCGCCAATTATCGATGAAGAGAAAAGCATTGACGAGATCGCGTTGATCAAAGAAGGCGCGACCTTGGTTAGCTTTATTTGGCCAGCTCAAAACCCTCAGTTGATGGAACAACTCTCTAGTAAGAACATCAATGTGCTTGCGATGGATGCCGTGCCACGTATCTCACGTGCTCAGGCACTGGATGCATTGTCCTCTATGGCAAACATCGCCGGTTATCGAGCGGTTGTTGAAGCGGCGCATGAGTTTGGGCGTTTCTTTACAGGGCAGATTACTGCAGCTGGTAAGGTACCACCAGCGAAAGTGTTTGTCGCCGGTGCGGGTGTTGCTGGTTTGGCTGCTATCGGTGCTGCTGGTAGCCTAGGTGCGATTGTTCGTGCTTTTGACGTACGTCCAGAAGTTAAAGAACAAGTGGAATCCATGGGGGCAGAGTTCCTTTCTGTTGATTACCAGGAAGCTGCTGGTTCTGGTGACGGTTATGCGAAAGAGATGTCTGATGACTTCAACAAAAAAGCTGCGGAGCTGTATGCTGCACAGGCGAAAGATGTTGACATCATTATCACAACCGCACTGATTCCTGGTAAGCCCGCGCCTAAGCTGATTACCAAGGAAATGGTCGATAGCATGAAAGCGGGTAGTGTGATTGTTGACCTTGCTGCCGCTAACGGTGGTAACTGCGAATACACAGTCGCAAACCAAGTTATCACGACAGCTAACGGCGTAAAAGTGATCGGTTACACCGACATGGTTGGTCGTTTGCCCACTCAATCTTCACAACTTTATGCAACAAACTTAGTCAACCTTTTCAAACTGTTGTGTAAAGAAAAAGATGGCAACATCAATATCGATTTCGAAGATGTTGTACTACGTGGTGTCACTGTGGTTAAAGATGGTGAAATCACCTGGCCTGCGCCACCAATTCAAGTTTCTGCACAGCCTCAAGCCAAACCAAAAGCGGTTGAAAAGCCAGCACCAAAAGTACAAGAACCCGTTTCTCCAGTGAAAAAACTGGCCGGACTTGCAGTGGCTGTCGGTGCATTTGCATGGATTGCATCCGTTGCGCCAGCCGCGTTCCTCGCACATTTTACGGTGTTCGTTTTGGCATGTGTTGTGGGCTACTACGTGGTATGGAATGTCACACACGCACTTCACACTCCACTCATGTCGGTAACCAATGCAATTTCAGGAATCATCGTTGTCGGTGCATTGTTACAGATTGGCCAAGGAAATGGGGCAGTAACGTTTTTGGCGTTCATTGCTGTGTTGATCGCGAGCATTAATATTTTTGGTGGCTTTACAGTAACCAAACGCATGCTCGAAATGTTCCGCAAAGATAAATAATAGGGAGTAACCAATGTCTGCAGGATTAGTACAGGCGGCCTATATCGTTGCTGCACTATTTTTTATTCTGAGCCTTGCTGGTCTATCTAAGCAAGAATCAGCAAGATCAGGGAACTACTACGGCATTGCCGGTATGGCAATTGCGCTACTTGCAACCATCTTCAGTCCTACTGCCGAAGGGTTTGCTTGGGTCATTGTGGCCATGGTAATTGGTGGTGGTATTGGTATCCACTACGCTAAGAAAGTTGAAATGACAGAAATGCCAGAGTTAGTGGCCATTCTACACAGTTTTGTGGGTATGGCGGCTGTTTTGGTTGGTTACAACAGCTATCTTGAACCACCGGCGCCAGTCTCTCTTGACCCAGCGGGAATGCACGCAGAACACGTCATTCACTTAGTTGAAGTATTTTTGGGCGTATTCATTGGTGCGGTAACCTTTACGGGATCGATTGTCGCGTTCGGAAAGTTACGCGGTATCATTTCCTCATCGCCACTTAACTTGCCTCATAAACACAAGATGAATCTCGCAGCTATCGTTATTTCAACTCTGCTTATGATTCACTTTGTTAACGCCGACGGCAGTATGTTTGCCTTAATCGTGATGACACTGATTGCTTTCGCATTTGGTTATCACTTGGTGGCGTCGATCGGCGGTGCGGACATGCCCGTAGTGGTCTCTATGCTGAACTCTTATTCAGGTTGGGCAGCAGCCGCGGCAGGTTTCATGCTAGCAAACGATCTGTTGATCGTGACAGGTGCTCTCGTTGGTTCTTCAGGTGCAATACTTTCATACATCATGTGTAAAGCGATGAACCGCTCGTTTATCAGTGTTATCGCCGGTGGCTTTGGCCAGGAAGTCGTGATTTCTGGTGATGAAGAGTATGGTGAGCATCGCGAAATCAACGCAGAAGATGTCGCGGATATGCTGAAAAACTCCAAATCAGTCATCATCACTCCAGGATATGGCATGGCAGTAGCACAAGCTCAATACCCAGTTCACGAGATCACAGAAAAACTGCGTGCGCAAGGTGTGAATGTTCGTTTCGGTATTCACCCAGTAGCGGGTCGTTTACCGGGTCACATGAACGTGCTGCTCGCCGAAGCAAAAGTGCCTTATGACATCGTTTTGGAAATGGATGAGATCAACGACGACTTCTCAGACACGGATACTGTGTTGGTTATTGGTGCGAATGACACCGTTAACCCAGCTGCGCTAGAAGATCCAAACAGCCCAATCGCTGGCATGCCAGTATTGGAAGTTTGGCATGCGAAAAACGTCATTGTTTTCAAACGTTCAATGAATACTGGCTATGCTGGAGTTCAGAACCCATTGTTCTTCAAAGAAAACACATCAATGCTCTTTGGCGATGCTAAAGATAGCGTGGATGCGATTTCAAAAGCGTTATAATTTACGTTAAAGACGAAGGCCAGCTGAAAAGCTGGCCTTTTTTGTTGTTTTTCTAATCGAACCAATCAAATACCGAATCCCACAAATGTAAACTTTCATGAATATGTTGTATATTGGGGCCAATAATAACGACGTCGTACAATGTTTTGATTAAAAAACTCTGCTTATCATTGCTGCTTTCTGTGAACCTAGTGCCTAGTGCTCTGGCAGACTCTTTGCCGGAGCGCATTGATTTTTTCACGGAGTTATTTGATTATGCTTCCGCAAGCAAAACATACGATATCCGCGATTTACAGTCGTCATTCCCGACCAAACTTCTTTCGCCCGACTCAATGCTGCCGCAAACGGCAAACTACCCACTGAAAGACATACAACAACTGTATCAACTGTCCAAAACCTGTAATGGCAAGCTACCACTTAGCCCATTGATCACGGAACCGTTAGTTTTCACTCGTTCAGTTTGTAAAGGGGTGAAGCTTAATACTCGCTGGTTTTCTCGTTCAGCATTGATCCACCCGGGTGGTGGGACTTACGCCGCTCGCTATATTCAAAAGTTTCCAGAAGAACATGAAACATTAAAGAAATTCATGCACATCAAAGAGCGAACAGATGAAGTGGGAGATGAGTTGTTAACGACGCTTCAACAAATGGATGATGAAACCATTAGCTCGTTAATTGCTGGCTCAATAATGTTCATGGATAGAGAACAGCTTTGGTTGAGACGAGGCGACTACTATCATGTGTTTGATAAAAGCGTTTGGTCAAACAACGTTGAAAAAGCTGGACTGTCATTAAGCATTCGTTCAGACAGCGCGAGCTGTTTCGTTCAGCGAGGCAATATATGTTGGGACGTTGAAGATCATTCGCAAATCTTACGCTTCTCCATGATCGTCCTAGTGATTGCCAACATTATGCTCGTTGCTGGTTGGGCGGTTTATCGCTGGAACAGCAAACGGCAAGAGATGCGTAGCAGAATGCTTGTTTTGCAAATACTAACGCACGAATTGCGCACACCAATTGCGAGCCTATCACTCACGGTTGAAGGTTTTCGCAGAGAGTTTGAGCACTTACCAGAAACAGTTTATGATGAGTTTCGACGATTATGTGAAGATACAAGAAGACTTAGGCAGTTAGCTGAAGCGAGCAAAGATTATTTACAGTCGGATAATCAACAGCTTGCTACCGATTGGATCCCATCAGTTGAAGAGTGGCTGCTGTTTAAAATCGAAGATGAATTTCCTGAAGGCGTGGCGTTCAAGATCAACCAAGATGTTTCTGCAAAAATTAACGTTTATTGGTTAGGTACTTGTGTCGACAATTTGATCCGCAACGCAGTCAAATACGGCGTCGCCCCCGTGACATTGGACGTACAAACGGGTGACAGTAAATTAACAATCCGAGTCACCGATAATGGCAAACTCACCAGCCGAGACTGGTCAAATTTACGAAAGCCATTTGTAAGCAAAAGTGGCTTGGGACTTGGCTTAACAATTGTTGAATCTATGGTGGGGCGAATGGGCGGAAAAATGAAGCTTATCGGGCCACCGACTACGTTTATTTTGGAGATACCTTGTGAAACAGACGTTGCTTCTCGTTGAAGATGATAAGAACTTGGCAGATGGCCTTCTCGTTAGCCTAGAACAGGCAGGATACGAGTGTTTGCACGCTGAGCGTATTTCTGAAGTGGAAGCGCTATGGCAACAAGCCGATTTGGTTATTTTGGATCGCCAGCTACCAGATGGCGATTCCGTTACACATTTGCCTAGTTGGAAAAAATTGAAGAATATCCCTGTGATTCTATTAACAGCGCTTGTGACGGTCAAAGACAAGGTTGCTGGCCTAGATTCGGGAGCAAATGATTATCTAACCAAACCTTTTGCAGAAGCTGAGCTTTTTGCACGTATTCGCGCGCAGCTACGTTCTCCAGAATCTTCTGAGCAGGGGAATACTGACAAAGTTGAAACTGAAAATCTAATTATTGATAAGTCTACACGTGAAGTATTTTTCAAAGGGGAGCAGATAACGCTGACAAGAACAGAATTTGACCTATTACTGTTCTTAGCAAGTAACTTAGGTCGTGTGTTTACACGTGACGAGTTACTTGATCATGTGTGGGGATATAACCATTTTCCAACTACGCGAACAGTTGATACGCATGTATTGCAGTTAAGACAAAAACTAGCAGGGCTCGAAATTGAAACGCTTCGCGGTGTTGGCTATAAGATGAAAGGTTAATGCGTAAGTCACTTTTGGTTCCAATCTTAACATTAACAATCACTCAACCAGTCTATGCGATAGACTGGTTTGAAGCGAATACCCCGCTAACTCAAGCACACCAGCATCTTCTTGATGATGATCTTCCAAGAATGTTCAACTCTCTTGTCGAGGTTTGGCAATCGCAACCTAAAGAACGGATCAAAGATCATCTCAACAGTCTCTTAATGCAGTCGTTGAATCGGGATTGTGGCAAATCATTGACGAGAAATACGTTGCCAAACTGGCTATCAGGCGTAAAAGTGATACGTCACACGAATCAAAGCCCAGGCAGAGACATATATAGTTTGGTCATTGATATTAGAACCACTTCAGAGGTTAAAAGCCTTGCGATGCGCAAATGGGTCGACCGAAGTGTTTCTTCTGACAGTGTCTTCACTCAAGTTTCTGGTGACGTTGTCACAAAAAAAGCTGATGAAAGACAATATCAAAAACGATATAACCTCAGTGGTAAACTCGACGCGGGTTTGTATCAGCTTGTTATACAACCGTCAGACCAAGATGTTTGGAGTGGTTGGGTCATACTTGGTGAACCTATAGCGCCACAATACGTACGTTGGTCTTCAAAAGAAAATTGGACGGTGGAAAAGGTGGCGTTAAACAACCCTTATTGTCCACTTCCTGAGATGAATGTTGGTCTCTATGATTTTGTTGATGGGCAGTACCAACGAGTTTGGAACCAAACCTACGAATCTGATTATCCTACCAGTTTAGAGCTCGATGGTATCCCCAACGAACGCTACGTTCTAGCTGTAAGTATGAACACCAAGCGTTGGCAGGGACAAATTCTGGTAGAGCAATCACAAACCATCAGTCGTACATATGACATTACACAAGAATAAAAACTTGAAAAATCTTTAATCCTGCCGATATTACTAGAAAAGGAATCTAAGGGTTGTCTTCGGATGAAATTAAACAATAGATATTTATACGCAACGATACTTTTTTGTGGCACAGCAAATGCCGCTAATTATTCAATCGAAGCACGAAGCGACGCTATGGGTGGAGTAGGTACAGTTTCCGCCACTTATCTCACAGCGCCCTTTTTTAACCCAGCTCTTGCTGCTGTCTACCGACGTAATGATGATGCTGGCATGCTTATTCCTAGCTTTGGTATCACTTATAATGATCCGCACGATCTTGTGGATCAAGTAGACAATTTAGGAAAACTAATTGCAGCTGGTAGTCCTGATATTGGCGCTGCTTTAACTGCGATAGACGGAGATCAGCTCGATTTCGAACTAGGTGGTGCCGTTGCCTTTGGTATTCCAAATAGATTTCTTTCAGCGAGTATTTATGGAAAGTTGTACACTGAATCATTTGTAACACCGACTGTTGATGCTGGACTGGATCCCAATAAAAGTTATGTACAGGCAGTTTCTGTATCAGTAACTGAAGTAGGGGTTTCACTGGCCAAATATCAAACCTTTCTTTACCAACATATGGCTTTTGGTGTCACACCAAAACTTCAACGAGTTTATACCCACTCTTTTGCTTCAACATTTGCCAATTTTGATCTTGGAGATGTGAGAGAAAACGAAACCGGCGAAACAATTTTCAATTTAGACGCTGGTGCTTTGTGGTTTTATGGCCCATTTCGAATTGGTATGGCTGCAAAGAATCTTATTGGACGAGATATCCAAACTAAAGCTTATGATTTTAATGGTACTAGCATTCAATCCTATGGCTACAGTATGAGACCTCTTTATACTGTGGGGGCAGGGATCGTTGCTGATTACTTTACCTTATCAGTCGACTACGATCTTAATGAAGAGAAAAAGTTTTCATCATTTGATGATAATAGCCAAATGTTGAGAGCGGGTTTTGAAATTGATGTTTTAAGACAACTGCAGATTCGTGGTGGTTACATGAAAAACATGGCACGAGATGTGGATGATACAATTACAGCCGGTATTGGCCTTTCGCCCCTTAATTTATTTGAAGTGGATATCTCCGCCAGATATACAAATGAAAACGCGATGGGGGCATCCATCAATTTTCTTGCCACCTATTAAGCATCTCGTTATAGTCGGCTCCTAAACAAAGGAGCCGATTTTTTATGTTTGACGATCTCCCACCGCTATCTCATCAAGAACAACAAAGAGCAGTAGAAGAAATCCAGAAGCTAATGGCTGAAGGGATGAGTACTGCTCAAGCGATAAAAATCATCGCAGAAAAGATAAGGGCAGAGCACAAAGCTCAAAGTGCAGAGTAAGTATCTACTTTCTCGACAGCACCTAATGAATCAAAGCAGAACCAAAAGGTTCTGCTTTTTTTTGGCATTAAAAAACAAGTAAAACTTTTACCAAATTATGTTTACCTCAATCTTCCAAAAGGGGGTTAGTTGGCCACTGATCAGGTCTGTAGTTATATATTTCCCTTCTTATCAATTGCTTACATTGGTTTATCTTGCTGAATTCATACGGCGTAACTTCTAGCTTGTAATTTAATTTCAGGTTAAATTTGTAGTAGGCAATTGGCGTAGCATAAAATGTTGAGGAATGAACTTAGTTACACTGTAAGTACTTACTCTTAATTAGTCCCTTTATAATTAGAGATTCGAGTTGCTACACATTGAAAATTTAACGAGTGTCCGAAATGATTAATAAAACAATGCTGTTTTGAGAACGGGAGTGAATTGATCAAAGTTGATCAAATGGGCTAGTGTGAGTTGAGTCGTGAAGAATTGAATCGATTTGGTAATAATTGGCAGATTATCTTGAGTTACGTCTAAAGCTCATTATTAACGTTTTACTCATCGAAGTGATTTGGTTACATTTCTTGTGTCAGGGCATATCCAACCTGGCTCCTCGAAAAAGCCGAGCTTCATACCTGATGCTCGGCTTTTGAGTTACTCGGCAGTACATCTCTTAAAACATGGCTAGTTGTTTTTGCTTTTCCTGATTCACGCGAAAAATCGAATGCTTATCGCAGTAGAACGCGACGGGCTTGCCGTACTCATTAAGATATTCTCTCATTGTTAGCATCTAATCAAAGGCCGACAAGCCTCGAAAGCAAACAATGTTGTTAGTTTTAGGAGGACATTTTAAAATCGCTCAAACCGGACATTGCAACTTTGCGCCTACAATCTAAGTGCGCATTATGGGTCTGAATTATGTTGAGGGTTTGCCTTTGGCCTGACGCGCGCAAAGGGTGGGCGAAGAACTTGCTCATTGTCGCAGCTCGCTGCGTACATGCTAGGCGAGAGAATCGCTTTGAAGTGGAAGCCCGTAACATAATTTGCATAATGTCGAACTTAACGAGCACATGACATACCGCATCGAGTTGGTATGTCAAAAAATGACATACTCACTGAAACCGACCCGAAGGGGCTAGGCCGAACGTTAGCCCCAACACCAACTGGACGTATGCTACTGCATATCCTCATAACTCAAAGCCGATGCAAAAGCGTTGCGGTCTCCCAGCTTTCACCAGAACTTTTCCCGCGTTCCTTGCCCTTATATCTCTCGTGAAATTCACTTCGCGCCCTGCTAAGCATTTCTTTCTATCGCCGACGACGAACGACGAACGACGAAGCGAGGCTGAGCGAAGGAGGAGGAGGAAGGTGATAGGCGCTCGCCAGCGTGCTGAATCCGGATGTTCTCGTCCCGAGGACGCCGGAGCAGCGGGCGGCGAGGCATGAAGAACATTATTTTTAATATGAAACTGTTTCATTGTCCGTGTGACGTCTATCGCCAAAACGGGGAGTAGACTCCCTTTAATAGTCTACTCTAGTCCAATATTTAGACTCTTATCTTATTCACGTACTCTTCATCTGCTTGCATTTCGTAGTACTGTTGTTCTGTCTTTGGCTTTAGGCTCTTAAAGAACTTTTCATGATCTTCAACAGTTTCCCATAATTTAAGAATCTGCATCTCAGGTGATGGCCTCTCTGAGTTAAGCCTGTAAATGAAATCTTCCAGACTATAGCGAGTGTTTAGCTTACCTCGACAAATCTCTGCTTCTGTAATCTTCAATATCTTCGCTAGTTGGCTGACCTGCGTTGCTTTAGGTTCGGTTATCCCGTTCTCCCACTTCATGTAGGTCTGCTTGGTTACACCTAGTTTATCTGCCATATCGTATTGGGACAGATTAGTGTTTGCTCTAGCTTCCTTTAGTACATCACCAATCATAATTTTACTCACTTGGTACATTTTAGTTTTATCATACACTCACTTTTCTACCACATCTGCTTGCTAGTAATTTTTCTTTTGTGTATGGTACATAAAAATGTCCCAATATACTTCTTGACAGGTTTTTAGAGTGCTAGATTTATTACGAGTTATGATTCCTTTTAAGGCTGAATATTGCTTTCAGCTTGAGAATCGCTCGTCTGCAAATCAAGCGTATCACTTTGAACTAGACGTTAGAAAAGTATCTTCTGAACTGGGTATAACAACAGGGGTTAGGACGTTACAGCGCAATGCTGATATGACAATCTCATCAGTGAGTGGTGAATACATCCCTTACGACTCGATACCAACTAGCTTTACTGGTGTCGCTATCAAGTTCAACAATGGTTCTCCTAACGTACCGCCATCTGTCGAAATCAAAGCCAGTCCAGCGAAAATCCTACAAGGCCACAACATCTTCGGCCCATGCTCAATACTGCTTGGGTATGCTGAAATGTGTTCCGCGCTGGAAC